>CALXAM010000042.1 GCA_944386285.1 uncultured Clostridia bacterium
TGAAAAAGGTCAACGCCGATCTGATCTCTACCATAGAAGAAACCATCAAAATCCAGCAGGAGGGCCGCGCCGCCCGTCAGAATGCGGAAGTAGAGTTAGCGGGAATTGAAGAGCGGCTCAAGCAAACCATGCTGTCAGCCGTGCAAAATCGATAACTTGCCAAATGCGGAACCCGTTTCAAAGCATCGAAATAGTTTAGAAAAGTGAGCGGCTGTATCTAGACCAAAGCTGGTGATCCGGCGAAACGTTTTCCGAAAGTAAAATGCCTCTTTGTAACCACACCGCATAACTGTAACCAACTAAGGACATTTTTCCCTTTCGTGTTATGGTACCCACAAACTTGTACTGAGGCAGAAGAGAAAGCGTCGATTTTACAACGACGATTTTGCTTTACACTTATTCAGCACGAAAGGACGAAGTTTTATAAGGATATTTGACTTTCTAAATTTATTGTAAGGGCATAAAAAATGATTTTCTCTTGGAGCTGTTATACAAAAGAGAGTAAAGCCTTAAATAAAACGATATGTTTGGATTATACTCTGGCGGATTTAAAGCAGAAAAAGGTTGGAGTAAAAGTATGAAATTTATTTCAAAAGGAAATACTGCGGAAATAATAGAATATAATAGTAGTTTAGTGTAAATTATTTTATTCAGGCTATCCCCAAATTTATGTTCAACATGAATTTAATAATGCCAATGCAGTTTCCCGATTAGGGATAAAAACACCACAAGCACATAGAATAATATGTGTGGAGGGAAGAAACGGTATTATTTATGATAGAGTTATTGGAGAAGAACTCTCTTCTTTGATAAATAGTGCAGATAAGAGCATGCAAACTATGTGGATCAACAAATTTGTTGATTTTCACAAAGTATTACTAAGTCACATTATTGATAATGTAATGGATTACAAGTGCTTTCTCAAATTGTTTTCGGCTAATTCTGTAGAAATAAATTCAAGAATTAATGAGTTGGAAAACGGGAATGCTTTGCTTCATGGTGATTTTCATCCGGCAAATATCATAGTTAATACAACTGGAGAATTAATTCTTATTGACATGATGAACATTTGCAAAGGTCCGGTAGAATATGATATTGCAAGGACATATTTCCTGCTTGAAAATAATAAAAAATTACAAAGTGAGTATTTGGAGAGAATGGGATATCACTTGGCAGAGATCACTCCTTATCTTAAAGTAATTTCATTGATTAGAGAAAACGAGAAAAAAATAGTTAAAGCTGAACTTGATATCTAATTTTAATACTTCTCTTCCTTCAAAGTCTTCTCTTTGCTCTGCTTATAAAATGTGTTAGTTTAAGTCCAATAGTAAAAAAGATCATGGCATCTTTTTTAGTCCCTAGTTCCAAACTGAGTCTGAACGCAATTCGCGTTCGGACTCTTTTCTTTTAAGCAAGGCACATAACTCGCGGCTATAGTATGTACCTTTTTCTAGTTCCGAAAATACTAAGCTAAGGTTGGATGCCATTCGCGTTCCGGACGCAGCTTTATTTTAAAGAGGAGTATCCATCTTCATTATCATCAATCATTATGAAAAACAAAAAAGCTATCATTCTGCTCAAATATCGATACAATAAAAGGTGGGATCGAAATGAAGTATTCTTCTATAAACCAATTATCTGATTTTGAATTTCACGACGCAGAATTTATTTTAAAATGCTATGATGACTTTAACCTGTATGCGACAGCAAAGTACTTAAATGTCCATAAAGATGCAAAGGAAAATCCATATGATTATGATATGGAAATTGAATTTGCTCATATTTGCTTTGAGCATATTCAAATTCATTCATTTAAACTTCTACCTGCATATCAATTTGATGCTGAAGGAAAACTGTATACAAATGATCCACAAGTCATTGATAAGGGAACGCCGGCACAAGAGAAATTTATTACAGAGCTTAAAAGGGGCATCTCTTTGAATTGTGTCGATGTACACAAAGAAAATAACAGAACAGTTTTAGAAATCACGACAAATGGCAGAAGCTGTTTTCATGCAATCATTTCGTTTGACAACATCATAATTGCGTGGGACAACTACCATAAAAAAGCGTGGTATGAATTACACAAGCAGTAATCAGTACAACAACAATTTTACATACAACGGTCAGCTTGATCCATCAAATAAGCGCTTCTTCCATAATCTCAAATAGCTGCAATCATACTTTTCAAACGCTTTTACAATCAACAATATCAAAATTTTCATTGTAAGTTTTTCTGCAAAAAGGAGCCACTGCTTTGTATAACAAGGCAGTGGCTCCTTTTAAATATTTATTTCCCCTAAAATCAGCGTACAGTAGTTTTGCGTTCAAACACCTTGATAGATCCGGAACAATCTCATCTCTTGTGTATGATTCTAAGCTGCATTCTAGTATCTTTCTTTTGTTTGGTTATTGCAGCAAAAGAAGTCCAAATACCAACGTAAACAATGCAACTGTTTCAACGATACCGATAACGATAAAATAGTTTGCGGTACCTTTTCCCGTTTCACCCAGTGCATCCGCAGAAGCAGCTGCGACTTTACCTTGGAATAGAGCAGACAGTCCGATCGCCAGACCTGCAAGCAGACCAACAAACATACACAATGTAGCGGAAGCCGTTCCCGACTCGAATGCACTGCGGATAAAGTTCATGAGCAGGAAGCCGTAAATCGTTTGCGTAAGAGGAGCACCCGAAAAAGCAACCATCATGAATGGTGCGGGTTTTCCGTTTGCATAACATTTTTTCCATGCACCTACTGAAGACATTGCGGCGTAACCCGCACCGAAAGCCGATCCGATCGCAGAGAGTCCTAAAGCACATGCCATACCAATGTATTGAATCTCCATAATTTCCTCCTAATATCAATCATTATTTTTTCTTTTTGAGATCGCGGAACGGGTCATACGCGATACCTGACCATTCCATACCGAGTTGTCCGGAAAACTCTAAAAGGTTAAGACGTACACCATGAACGACAACAGACAAAAAGCCCATAACAATATTTAAAACATGTCCGACGATCATAATGACCGCGCCAACAATGACAAGTGCACCGCTAAATCCCGATGCCATATTGTTGAAACTCTGCGCAATCGCCAAAGATGCCATACCAACCGCAAACAATCGGATATAACTCATGACGTTGCCAAAAGCAGATATGGTGTTCAAAAACACTGTAAACGTATTGCCAAGTCCTGCTTTAAGCCCTTGTGCGAAAGTCTTTTTGGGGTCCATCCCGCCGAAAAAGACAACCAACAAAAAGCCCAGACCGACGATTCCACCAACAATGCCTAAGCTGATTTGCTGGCCGATGACAAGATACAGCACCACAAAATATAGCGCACCAATTGCAAACAGCCAGCCAAGATCTGAGAGCCAGCTGAGATTTTTCTGGCTGATTTTTCGCTTGATGTTCATGATACACGCCAGTGCAAGCTGGATCACGCCAATGCTGAAACAGAATTCCATGACGTTGTTTTGTGTCGCTGTCGACGTAATGCCGAAGTATTCCGGGTAGTTTGCAAATTGAGGAATAACCAACGCTTTCAAAAACGGTACGTTCATCGCTGCTTCCAACCCAAACCAAGTGCCGGTCAGTGCGCCCCAGATGATTGTTGCGCCGGATAACACATAAAGAAGAAGCGCTATATTCGTAACTTTCTTCATCTTGATATTCATCACGACGGTACCGACTAAAAACAATACGCCATATCCCGCATCGCCGATAATCATTGCGAAAAACAGCGCGAAAAATGCTAAAAACCAAAATGAAATATCGTATTCTCCATATCCTGGCACTGTGCCGAGAATGTCGAATACCGGTTTTATCAGTGATGTCAGCTTATTATATCGAATCTTTGTCGGGACGTTTGGATCATCTTCTTCGACATCATTTAACGCCCATGCCCAGTTATGCTCTTTTGCAGTAATACAAAATCGTTCTTCATCAGTGGCAGGAATATATCCTGTCAGCCAAACAAGTCCACTGTCACGTTCCAGTGATCGATCGACAGAGGAATATGCTGCGGCATTTTGTGTATCCAACAACTGTGCAGAGTAGCTTTTGAGATGTCCGGAAGCTTTTGTCAATATTTGTTCGCACGCTGAAATCTCATTTTCACACTCGGTTAGCTCCGCTCTTAATTGCGGCAGTCCTTTTTCCGGAATGACAAATTCAATCGCGCGAATCGAAGGATCCAGTTTCCCGAGCACTGCAATGGTTTCCATTTTTTCAACCGAAGCAAGATGAATAAATTTTACATGTTCCTCTTGCTTGGCTCGTTTGTACTCTTTTTTCTCCAAACGGTAGAAATGGAGATCTAAATGTTCGGGAAGCTCTTTTAGCTGTTCCGGATCAAAATCGCCCCAGGGCTTGATTCGCTCCATCTCAAGAAGCAGCTCTGTTTTCCGATTCTGAAGCGTACTCTTTCGTTCAAGTGCCGAAACAGTGTTCTGGTACATGGTTTCAAATTGATCATCCGAAAGAATTTCGTTTTCCGTTTTTTCTTCTTTCGCATAATCTTTTAATTCCAATAAAAGACGTGAAATCATAGAAAATCGTTCAAGCAGATGTGAATCAGCAGATTTCTTTTCCGCAAGATGCAATATTCCAAGATCACGAAGTGTGGTCAGCAATTCTTCTTTCCGAGAATCCTGTGCCACAATACAGACGGCTTTCATTTTTTCTATCATGCTGTCGCCCCCTGTCGTTTCTTCTTTGCGATTTTTCCGCGAACAACTGCACTTGTTTGCTGATCGCCAAGATAGATATCAATTTTACGGATATTCTCTTTCGCTTCAGGTATCTTGACTTTTTCAAATAAATTAACGCGCTGAGAAGTCAATCGGAGTTCGCGGTTTAACAATTCGACTTGCTTTCTGAGTGTTTTTAACAGCATCCCCAGACGTGCGATCTCCCGCATACGGATTAACGCCTCATCTACCCAAAGCGGATAATCCGCCACATCATAGACAATGTCTTTAAATGTCAGTTCCTTGAAGACCGGAACACAAACACCTGCAATATTATCCTGTGCATAGATGACTTTATCCGGAATCACGAGATTCTCTATTTTTTTATCATCTGAAAACAGCGCATTCTCTGCAAAAACCGCGACCCAATCATCAAGTCCGTCAATCAAAGAAATATATTCTTTCTCTTTGCTTTCGAGTTCGGCGATTGATTTCATAATGACCATTTGAAGCTGCTGCTTTTTTAGCTGTAACGTTGGAAGATATCTCTCAAACTGTTTTAACTGATCTTTTTGTTTTTTCAGTTCATTCTTTGTTAATTTTACAGATGCCATAGCTTTGCCCATCCATCAGTTTTGATTCAGTTCTTTCGGCCATCTTTCCTGTATCAAGTTGGTCTTAAGTCCTGTTTCATTGGGTTCAAAACATTCAGCGAGAATTTTCCAACCTAAATCAAGCGCTTCTTCCAAAGAAATATTCACACGAAGATCCATCAGCTCGGATTCAAACAACGCGCCGTATTTGAGTAATTTCTCATCCCAGTCGCTCATCAAGAATCCCATGGCTTTCTTTTCGAGACTTTCTTTATATGCGCTGTACAGCTTGATCATACCATCCATCAATGCACGATGATCGCTTCTTGTCGTACCATTTACATTTTGCTTTAAACGCGACAGTGAACCAAACGGCTCGATTCTTCCGCCTTTTAAGTAATACTGTCCCTCTGTAATATAGCCCGTGTTATCCGGAACCGGATGCGTCACATCATCGCCCGGCATTGTGGTAACACTGAGAATGGTTACTGATCCTGCACCTTCAAAGTCTACCGCCTTTTCATAACGGGAAGCAAGGCAGCTATATAAATCACCGGGGTATCCGCGGTTTGAAGGAACCTGCTCCATCGTAATCGCAGCTTCTTTTTGTGCGTCCGCAAAGTTTGTCATATCTGTAAGCAGTACGAGCACACGTTTTCCGTCGAGTGCAAACCGTTCTGCAACCGCTAACGCCATATCCGGAACCAGGGTACATTCAACGGTAGGATCTGATGCCGTATGAACAAACATCACCGTATGTCCCATTGCACCACTTTTTTCAAGTGTTTCACGGAAAAACAGATAGTCGTCATATTTAAGTCCCATGCCACCCAATACGATGACGTCAACCTCTGCCTGCATTGCAATGCGTGCGAGCAGCTCATTATAAGGCTCGCCGGACACAGAGAATATCGGCAGTTTCTGACTTTCAACAAGTGTGTTGAACACGTCAATCATCGGAATGCCTGTCCGTATCATCTTTTTGGGGACAATTCTGCGCGCAGGATTTACCGACGGACCGCCGATCGGTATCATATTTTCAGTAAGCGCAGGTCCGTTATCTCTTGGCACACCTGAACCGGTAAAAACACGGCCCAAAAGATGATCGGAATAAGAAACCATCATAGGCTTCCCTAAAAATTTGACCATATCGGTTGTGCTGACGCCCTGTGTGCCTGCAAAAACCTGTAAGAACACAAGATCATTATCCAATTTAATGACATTCGCATAGCTGTTCCCAACCAGTGCCAAGTCACCGTTACGGATGCCATGTGCCCGAACAGATACGACGTTGCCGACGATCGATTCAATTTTTGTATAAACTTTTTGCATATCAAATCTCCTATTCGCAAGATTTTGACATATAGAACGCTTTGATTTGTTTCTCCTGCGCATCAAATTGTTCTGTGTTAAATTCTATTGTATGCCAATCAAGCAGCAGCTGACGCAGCTCGTTAAAAAACATACGAATATCATTTTTGTTTTCCAAGGCATATGTGCTTGTAAGAATATCATACATCACACGAAACTCACGGAGCTGCCGTTCCGGTCCGCATGCAGCGTCGATCGGATCAAAAGAGTCTTGCTGAAGATACGCAGCGTCTAAAAGCTCTCCCTTTTGATAGGTGATATAATCCTCTGCGGAAATGCCTTCTTCACCGACAACTTTCATCATTTGATTGATTTCCGTACTTCTGATCAATATATTTCTTGCTTCGTCAACTTTCGCGCCATCTGCAATGCCTGCATATTTTGACCACGAATCAATCGGATGAATCGACGGATATTTTCTTGCATCAGAGCGTTCACGAGATAATCCATGAAATGCCCCCACAACTTTCAGTGTTGCCTGTGTAACCGGCTCCTCAAAGTTGCCGCCTGCCGGCGATACGGTGCCACCGATTGTAACGGAAGCGATTTGTCCATCATTGAGCCGTACTTTTCCTGCACGTTCGTAAAACGATGCGATGACAGATTCAAGATAAGCCGGAAATGCTTCGTCACCCGGAATTTCTTCCAAACGTCCGCTCATTTCACGCATCGCCTGTGCCCAGCGGGAGGTAGAATCCGCAAGCATCAAAACAGAAAGACCCATTTGACGATAATATTCCGCAAGCGTAATTCCGGTATAAACGGAAGCTTCACGTGCTGCAACAGGCATGGAAGAAGTATTGCAGATGATGATGGTTCTCTCCATAAGCGATCTGCCGGTCCGCGGGTCTACCAATTCGGGAAATTCTTTTAAAATTTCAACGACTTCGCCTGCACGTTCGCCGCAGGCTGCCACAATAACAATATCAACATCAGCATTTTTTGCTTCCATATGCTGAAGAACGGTCTTGCCCGCACCAAACGGTCCGGGAACACAGAACGTACCGCCCTTTGCAATCGGAAGGAACGTATCGATACATCTGATTTGTGTAATAAGCGGCTCATCCGGACGCAGGCGCTGCGCATAACAGGTGATCGGTTTTTTAATCGGCCAAGAAAATACCATTGAAAGGGTTTCCTTTGCGCCTTTGCCGTTTTTAATAACAGCAATATTGTCACGAACATTATACGTTCCGCCTGGCACAATGGATTCAATCGTCCAATCCTCATTGGAAAGCCCAAACGGAACCATGATCCGATGGGTAAACAATCCCTCCGGAACCGTTCCGATTGTGTCGCCCGGACGTACTGTATCACCTACAGCCACTACAGGGGTGAAGTCCCAATCCTTGTTTGGAATCGGATTGAGATATTCGCCGCGTTCGAGAAAAAATCCGCACTTTTCTGCAAGATCCGGAAGCGGATTTTGCAGTCCGTCATAGATTTGCGAAAGAAGACCCGGACCCAGCTCAACGCTCATCAATTCGCCTGTAAATTCTGCTTTGTCACCGACTTTGATTCCCTCTGTCATTTCGTAAATCTGCATATCCGCGATTCCATCGTTTACACGGATAATCTCACCCTTTAGCCGCTTATCATCTACAAGGATATAGCCGACTTCATTTTTTCGGATAGAGCCATCGATGTGAACGGATACGAGATTGCCGTTTACGCCTGTCACATTTCCTGTAATATAATTCATTGTCTCACTCCTGTTCCGTGCTCATGATCTGTTGCTGCAGTCCCTTCACGATGCGATTCAGTTCTTGTTTTCCGCTCTTTTGATTGAAGATATTTTTTCTTTCCAGCAATTTTAATTTCAGCGCATAGCCCATCAACGCATAATCATCAAAATAATGTGTACCAATCAATCCGTCGAGAATTTCAAATTGCAAAGCAAGCAGCACTTTCTCTGCTTCCAACGGATTTTTATGATTCATAGCGGCAGCAATCGTTTTTGACGTTGTTTCATCTTTCTGATAAGAAAGTGATACCTGCCGCCCCAAACGCTGATTGCGCTGCGCAGTAAGCTCTTGTTTAAAAATGGTATAAAATTTTGACCATTCTGAAAGAAGAGGACCTTCTGCCGAGGAAAGTGTAAGATTTTCTAAAATCGCATATTTCGAACTGCTGACAGCAGATTTACACATAGAAAGAAACGTGTCATACTCGAACGGAATCTCACCATCAGATCTGAGCATAGGTAAACTTGACAGCAAATAATAGTAAGAAGCCATTTTTACTCTCCTCTTAAATTACAAGATCGGGAAAAAACGGCATCAACATTTGCGTAATTGCCTCATCGGAGCAATCAAAATACCCAGAACCATCTTTTTCTACTAATCGAAATCCCACATGTACATTGGGATTGATTCTAATTTCAAGTCCTGCACGCACTTTTTCCGCCAGCTCGCTTTTTAGCTCCTCAGAGATCTCAGAAACTTCTGCCGCATAATTGGAAGGGTCTTCGTTGTTCATCGCCGCGATAATTAGCTGTACCAACACACCAGAATTGACGGTTTTTGAAACATCTTCTGCCAACAACTTTTCATACGCAAGCTGCACTGCTTCTTTAAACGAAAGCATTGCGTCACGTTTTGCATGCTCTGCTGTTATTTTGGCACTTTCTTTCAAAACTTCTACATCGTTTTCGGTTTTCTTTCGAATCCGATCTGCTTCTTCTTTGGCTTCTGAGATGATCGCCGAAGCTTTGCTCTTTGCCTCTGCAATAATATTGTCTGCCTCTTTTTGGGCGGCATCAACGCCATCCTTTTTGATCGCACAGACTAAATCTTGGATTTGCAGTTCCACAATTCGTTTCTCCTTTCTAACAGTGTATCTCATGATCAATAAATGATAGTCACTACTATACTTTATAATAAACTTTTTCTGATTTTTCAACACTAAATTAAAATTATTTTTAAATTTTATATAAAATAAATGCCGTGTTGCGCGCAATCAGCTGAATAAGTATATATTAGTACAGCTTTTTAATGATTTCAACACATTTATCGATTCCAAGTGCGCCACTGTCAAGACAGAGATTATAATTTGCTGCATTTCCCCATTCTGTTCCGGTATAAATTTCATAATAAGCCTTACGCTTCTTATCTTTATCATGAATACGCCGAATGGGTGATTCTTCTCGTTCACCATAAACGGATACGATTCTTTCAGCACGTTTTTCATCCGACGCATGAATAAATACCGTCAAACAATCCGCAAGATCTTTAAGAATATAATCCGCACAACGACCTACAATGACACAAGGACCTTGTGCTGCTAAATCTGCAATGACTTTCTTTTGTGCAAACCACAGTTTATCAGAATCAGACCGACCGTCTTGTGTACGTCCTGCAAGGGCATTTTCATACAAGCTGTCAGAAATTGCAGACTCCCCATATTGCTCTACATATTCTTTGGCAAAACCGCTTTGTGCAGCGATCTTTTCAATCAGTTCACTGTCGTAGCATGGAATGTTAAGCTGTGCAGCAACCTCTTTTCCCACGGTTCTGCCGCCGCTGCCAAATTCACGGCTGATGGTAATGATTCGATTTGTGGTCGTAAGCGGTACAGTGTCAATAACTTGTTCATTCTCTGTGTGTTTTGCGAGTGATTTCTTAAAGTGTCTGAACAAAATAGCGGCAAGAACGAGTGCGATTGTATCTGCAATCGGCTGAACCCACATCAGTCCGTCTGCACCGAAGAAGGCGTCCAAAATAAAACAGAACGCAGGAAATGCAACGATAAAACGAATCACAGCAACCAACAGAGAAGTTTTCCATTTACCGACTGCTTGGAAGATCGCATCGTACATCGCAACCAGACACATACCGACTGCACACCACGACCACCGACGAATAAAGACTTCACCGACTGCAATGGTAGCGGCATCATCAATAAACATTTTAATAAACAAATCCGGAATCAACTGCACCAGTACTAAGAATGCGATGGAAAAAATCCACAAAATAATAAATGCCAAACGTGTGACTTCACGGACACGCTTGTGATCTTTTGCGCCATAACTATATCCAATGAGCGGCATAATACCTTGTGCAATACCGATACTGATGTGTAATGCGATTGTACCGCATTTTGCGGTGACACCATAAGCAGCTGCAATAATGTTACCGCCTTCATGTCTTAATAAAAGACCGGTTAAAAGGGAGATCGAGAAGCAAACGAGCAGTACCGAAACAGCTGCCGGAAAGCCTACTGAAAGTGTACCAAGCGATATTTTCTTTTTGAGTGTAAAATATTTTAGAGAAATGGTCAGGCAAGTGCTCTTTCTGATTCTGAGCAGCACAATCAAGAAAAAGACCAATGAAACAGTATTAGAAAGTGCTGTTGCAATTGCGGCACCGGCAACGCCCATACCGAATACGGAAATAAAAATCGGGTCCAAAATAATGTTGAGAATACCGCCGATTGCCAAGCCAACGCCTGCTTCTCTTGTTTTACCTACAGCACGCACTAAGTGACCGAGCGCAAGACCTGCAACAGTCGGAATACCGCCAATAACAAAAACATATAACAGATAGTCAGCAGTAGGACCAAACGTTAATTCATCCGCACCCGCAAACATCAAAATCGGTTTCATGAATACTGCAAGAAGTATACAAAGAACCGCAGTCATAACGATACTTCCCCAAAAACAAAAAGAAGACGCTTTTTTAGCCGTCGCCTCATCGTTTTGTCCCATACTTCTTGCAATTAAACTGTTGGCACCAATACCAAACAAGTTTGCTACTGCAGTTAACACTGTAAAAATAGGAAATGCAATAGAAAGTGCAGCAGCTGATTCGGGTCACCTGTTTGACCAATAAAAAACGTATCCGCCATACTATACAGTATGACAATGATTTGGCTGATGACCGTAGGAATCGCAAGCTTAGCTACAGCCTTGCCTACCGGCATTGAAACAAATAATTCGTTGTCCTTTGTCATAAAATAACCTCCAACTCACATGATTGACTATTGTAACGCGGCTTGTTTTGAGGAAAGAACTTTTTAAAACGAACCAACTTGGCTCATTTCAGATGATTCTTCCTCAAAAAATCGCCATGCGTTTAAAACAAAACATAACAAACCCTAAAATGAAACAATACGTAAAATACAACAGTGTAATTTAAGTAACTGATTACGTATTTATAGAAAAAAAGAGGGGAAGAGCAGATGAAAAATCAAAAAACAAATTACTGCATATCAATATTTTGTACCATGATATTGATTGCTTCGATCAATGTTTTCTTTTGCGATGGTGTGAGATTTTGACACAATTCAGATAAAACCTCTTTATCATACGCAAGAATTACCTCATGGATTCCGGCAGATTTCTCCGTACACGTAATTTTCTTATATCGCCGGTCTTTCGTACTTGGCACACAGCGTACAAACCCTTTGCTTTCCAGCCGTCCAAGCAATTTTGTCATTGCAGGATGCGTAACATGTTCAATCCGCTCTAAATCAATTTGGTGAATTTCTGTTTCTCCGGCAGTCTCCAATCGGCTGATCGATCCCAGTACACGAAGCTGTACAGAAGTAAGCCCCATTGCAGAAGCTTTCTCATCCAGCTTTTTACGGAATGCACGGTTCACAATCGCAATTTTTAAACCAAAAGGCATCATATCAGAAATCGCTCCTTTTCCTCTTTTAATAATACGTAACCAATTACTTATTATATCTCTTTTCAACGTCTTGTCAAGAGAAAAAGGATCTCTGGAAGATTTGAAACGGATGATTGCAATTATCAATGAAAGAGCGTATAATAGAAAAAAACAAAACACAGGGGAGCTTGTATTGGCAGGCTGAGAGGAAGTCATCAACTTCGACCCTTTAACCTGATGCGGATAATGCCGCCGTAGGAAGCCGTTTACATACGCGTTTTACAGGAGGCATCATTCGGATGCCTCCTGTTTTTGTTTTCGTTTTTACAGTCAGGAGGGTTTTAGATGGTACGCATCAACGGAACAGACGAAGATGTTTGCGGCATGACGATTGCTTCCTATCTTGCAGAAAATCAGTATGATTTTCTGCGCATCGCTGTCGAAAAAAACGGTGAAATTGTGCCGAAATCGCAGTATGATACCGCCACCTTGTGCGACGGCGATACCGTTGAAATCGTCCGCTTTGTAGGAGGCGGCTAAGTATGAATCAGATTCCTACAAAAGAAGAAATGACTGCGGCACTGCAGTCGCGTATCGGTGTACCGCTTCAGCAGACTTTTCAAAAAGCCACCGTGGCAGTCTGCGGACTGGGCGGACTCGGCTCACACATCGCGTATGCATTGGCGCGTGCCGGTGTCGGAACGCTCATTCTGATTGATTTTGACACGGTGAATCTGTCGAATTTAAACCGCCAGCAATACGGCGTTTCGCAGCTCGGACAACCAAAAGTAGCTGCACTCGCAGACGGAATTCGTGAGGCTGCACCGTATGTTGTGACCGTTCCTCACGCCGTGCGTCTGACACGGGAGAATATCCCGGCACTTGTTCGGGATGCGGATGTCATATGTGAGGCGTTTGATCGGCCGGACGAAAAAAGTATGCTAGTGGATACGGTGCTCGAAGCATTCCCGGAGAAATATCTGGTTGCCGCTTCGGGAATGGCAGGTTTGTCGGGTGCCAACAGCATAAAGACGCGCAGAATTACGAAACGATTTTATCTTTGCGGGGACGGTGTCAGCGATGTTGCGGACGATATCGGACTCGTTTGTCCGCGGGTGATGCTGTGTGCGGCGCATCAGGCGCAGGCAGTGCTGCGCATCCTTGCAGGACAGTTTGATGTTTAACAGAAAGAAGGCTTTATCATGCAAAACAATGATCCGCTCGTGATTGGCGGGCATACATTTGATTCACGATTCATTTTGGGCTCGGGAAAATATTCGCTCCGCTTGATTGAAGCGGCGGTGAAAGATGCGGGCGCGCAGATGATTACACTGGCCGTCCGTCGTGCCAATACAAAAGAACAGGAAAATATTTTGGACTATATTCCAAAAGGCGTGACGCTTCTGCCGAACACTTCAGGTGCAAGAAACGCACAGGAAGCAATTCGAATCGCAAGACTGGCGCGGGAGCTTGGCTGCGGTGATTTTGTCAAAGTTGAGATCATGCGCGATACCAAATATCTGCTGCCGGACAATGCCGAAACGATCAAGGCAACAGAAGTGCTTGCAAACGAAGGATTCATCGTCATGCCGTATATGTATCCGGATTTGAATGTGGCACGTGATTTGGTCAACGCCGGTGCCGCATCGATCATGCCGCTGGCTGCACCCATCGGTTCAAACAACGGACTGGCAACCCGTTCGTTTATTCAGATTTTGATTGATGAAATCGATCTTCCGATCATTGTAGATGCCGGAATCGGACGTCCGTCGCAGGCATGCGAGGCAATGGAAATGGGTGCGGCGGCAATCATGGCAAATACCGCACTTGCAACCGCAGGAGATCTGACACTGATGGCTTCTGCATTCCGCAAAGCGATCGAAGCAGGCAGAAGCGCATATTTGTCCGGACTTGGACGCGTGCTCGTCAGAGGCGCAAGCGCATCGGACCCGCTGACCGGATTTTTGCACGATTGAGAGGGTCGAGTATGGAAAATCAGTTTTTTGTCGATTCCACATTTTTGTCAAAAGAAGCGCTCGCCAAAAAGCACCGCTTGGAAACAGACCCGTCGTTTCGTAAAAACCATATGGAATACCTTTCGGATATGGAGCAGATCGACTCGGATATCTGTCAAAAAGTGCTTGCGCAGATGAACACGTTTGACGATGCAGCATACACTGCCGACGATGTCAAAGCGGCGCTTCAGCATGAAACGTGTTCGATTGAGGATTTTAAAGCACTGCTGTCGTCTGCGGCAGAGCCGTTTCTTGAGCAGATGGCACAGAAAGCACGCCTTGAAACAAGAAAGCATTTCGGCAACAGCGTCTATTTATTCACACCGCTTTACATTGCAAATTACTGCGAGAATTACTGCGTGTACTGCGGATTTAACTGTTATAACCACATCAACCGCATGAAGCTTTCCTATGAACAGATCGAGCATGAAATGCAGGTCATTGCCGAGAGCGGCATGGAGGAAGTTCTCATTCTGACGGGCGAAAGCCGTTCGCAGAGCGATGTGCACTATATCGGTGAGGCATGTAAGCTCGCGCGCAAATATTTTCGGATGGTGGGACTTGAGATTTATCCGGTCAATACGGATGAATACCGTTATCTGCATGAATGCGGCGCCGATTATGTCACGGTGTTTCAGGAGACATATGACAGTGACAAATACGAAACGCTTCATCTGATGGGCCACAAGCGGGTTTGGCCGTATCGGTTTGATGCACAGGAGCGTGCACTGATGGGCGGTATGCGCGGCGTTGGATTTTCTGCGCTGCTCGGCCTTTCGAATTTTCGAAAGGATGCGCTGGCGAGTGCGATGCATGTGTATTACTTACAGCGGAAATATCCGTCGGCGGAGATGTCGCTTTCGTGTCCGCGGCTGCGGCCAATCATCAACAACGACAAAATCAACCCGCTCGATGTGGGAGAAAAACAGCTTTGTCAGGTGCTGTGCGCATACCGCATTTTCCTTCCGTTTGTGGGCATCACGGTTTCGTCCCGTGAAAGTGCGTCATTCCGCAACGGCATCGTGAAAATTGCGGCAACCAAAGTCTCGGCCGGCGTTTCCACAGGAATCGGCGATCACGAGAGCAAATATACCGGAAAGGAATCGGACGGCAGCGAGGGCGACGAGCAGTTTGAAATCAGCGACAGCCGCAGCTTTGATACCATGTATCACGACATGGAAGACGAGGGACTGCAGCCCGTGCTGAACGATTATCTGTATGTTTAAGCTTTTATGTGTGACAAACCGTGCGCTTTGCAGGGAACCGTTTTTAGACCGGATCGAGGCGGTTGCCGCAAGCGGGATTGACGGTATCATTCTGCGCGAAAAGGAAATGACAGCGCAGGAATATGAAACACTGGCATCAGATGTGATGCAGATTTGCCGTGCGCATGGTGTGCAGTGCATTCTGCATTCGTTTGTCGATCCGGCGATTTCGCTTCATGCAGAAGCGATTCATCTGCCGCTTTCGGTTCTTAGAACACTCACCGATGCACAAAAAGCGCAGTTTCGCATCATCGGCGCGTCATGTCATAGCGTCGAAGAGGCAAAAGAGGCACAGCGTCTTGGCTGTACGTATCTGACGTTTGGCCATGTGTTTGCAACCGACTGCAAAAAAGGCGTACCGCCGCGGGGAATCGACTGTTTAAAAGACGTGTGCCGCGCCGTTTCTGCTCCGGTGTTTGCCATCGGCGGAATCAGTGATGCACGTATTGGCGCGTTACAGAAAGCCGGTGCGCAGGGCGCATGTCTGATGAGCAGTCTGATGCAGTGCGAACAGGTGAATGATTATGTGCGCACGTTGTTGAAAGCGGGGGAAGAAAAATGAAAAGCATACGCGAACAGCTGCTTTTATATGCGGTGACCGACCGTTCGTGGACGGGGAGGCAGTCGCTGTATGAGCAGGTGGAATGTGCGTTAAAGGGCGGCGTCACGATGGTTCAGCTCCGGGAAAAGGAGCAGGACGACGATGCTTTTTTAGAAGAAGCGATTCAAATAAAAGCGCTGTGTCACCGGTACGGTGTGCCGCTCATTATCAATGACCGGCTGTCTGTTGCGCTCAAAAGCGGCGCCGACGGAATTCATGTAGGCGCCGAGGATAAACCTGTGGAAACGATCCGGCAGATTGCCGGCAAAGATTTTATCATCGGCGCGACAGCCAAAACAGTCGAGCAGGCAAAACGGGCGCAATCACAGGGCGCAGATTATTTAGGCGTCGGCGCCGTATTTGGCTCGCCGACCAAAAAGAATGCGATTCGCATTACGAAAAACCAGCTCTGTGAAATTTGTAATGCCGTGTCGATTCCTGCGGTAGCAATCGGCGGAATTGACGAAACAAATATTGCTTCTCTCAAGGGCGCACCGATTGCAGGCGTTGCAGTGGTATCCGCCATTTTTTCGAAAGCGGATATTGAAGCGGCATCCCGTAGCCTTCTTCGTGCAGCCGAGCAGGTGACAAGCACTTTTTAAAAGAGGCAAGCGGCAGATTGGGGGCACCACCTTTTGTCGCTATACAAAAATAATGCAAAAAAAGGAGAAAACGAGATGAAAACAGCATTATCAATCGCTGGAAGCGATTCCAGCGGAGGCGCCGGGATTCAAGCAGATTTGAAAACGATGACGATGAATGGTGTTTATGCGATGAGCGCAGTCACTGCGCTCACTGCACAGAACACAACCGGCGTGACGGCCATTTTGAATGTGCCGGCAGAATTTTTAGCAAAACAAATTGACGCCGTATTTGAAGATATCCGTCCGGATGCGGTGAAAATCGGAATGGTTTCTTCAGCGGAACTGATTGAAACAATTGCAAAGCGGCTCTGCGCACATCATGCGGTCAACATTGTGGTGGACCCTGTGATGATTGCAACGAGCGGCGCAAGACTGATTGATCCTGCGGCCGTTTCGGCGCTCAAAGAGAAGCTTTTGCCGATTGCGCGTGTTGTCACGCCAAACATTCCCGAAGCAGAGGTTCTTTCCGGAATGAAAATCGAAACAAAACAGGACATGGAAACGGCATCGAAACAAATCTGCGCGCAGTATCGCTGTGCAGTGTTGTGCAAAGGCGGCCACAGCTTAAACGATGCAAACGACTTGCTGTGTACACCGGACGGCACGCTTAGATGGTTTGAAGGAAAACGCATCGACAATCCGAATACACACGGGACAGGATGCACATTGTCGAGTGCCATTGCGGCAAACTTGGCAAAAGGTGCGCCGCTTGACGAGGCGATTCGCCGTGCAAAGAAATATCTGTCGGGTGCATTGGCTGACATGCTCGATTTAGGGCATGGCAGCGGCCCGATGAATCACGCATATTTGCTTTCGTGCAATGAATAAGGAGGAAGAACACAATGATGCAGTACACAACACAGATGGATGCAGCGAGAAAAGGAATTATCACACCGCAGATTGAAACAGTGGCAAAAAAAGAACACATGCCGGTAGAGGAGCTTATGGCGCTTGTAGCACAGGGAAAGGTCGCAATCTGTGCAAACAAGCATCACACCTGCTTGGACCCTGAGGGCGTGGGCAGTATGCTGCGCACCAAAATCAATGTAAATCTCGGCGTATCGAGAGACTGCAAAGATTATGACATTGAAATGCAGAAGGTGATGAGCGCCGTTTCGCTGGGCGCAGAGTCGATCATGGATCTTTCAAGCCACGGTGATACACAGCCGTTTCGCAGAAAGCTCACAAGCGAGTGTCCCGCTATGATCGGCACCGTGCCGGTTTATGACAGCGTGATTCACTATCAGCGCGATTTGAGTACACTTACCGCACAGGATTTTATCGATGTGGTGCGGCTTCATGCAGAGGACGGCGTGGATTTTGTGACACTGCACTGCGGGATTACGAAAAAGACGATTGAGCAGATCAAACAGTACAAGCGGAAAATGAATATTGTCAGCCGCGGCGGCAGTTTGGTGTTTGCGTGGATGAGCATGACGGGACAGGAAAACCCGTTTTATGAATATTTTGATGAGATTCTTGACATTTGTGAAGCGCACGACGTCACCATTTCGCTCGGTGATGCATGCCGTCCGGGTTGTTTGGCGGATGCCACCGATGTGTGTCAGATTGAGGAGCTTGTGCGGCTCGGTGAATTAACAAAGCGGGCATGGGCGCACAATGTGCAGGTGATGGTGGAAGGTCCGGGACATGTGCCGCTCGATCAGGTTGCAGCCAATATGAAAGTGCAGCAGACGATCTGTATGGGCGCACCGTTTTATGTGCTGGGGCCGCTGGTCACCGATATTGCGCCGGGATATGATCATATTACTGCGGCAATCGGCGGTGCGGTAGCTGCGATGAACGGTGCAGCATTCTTGTGCTATGTCACACCGGCGGAGCATTTGGCGCTTCCGAATGTGGACGATGTAAAACAGGGCATTATCGCGTCGAAAATTGCAGCGCATGCCGCGGATATTGCGAAAGGCATTCCCGGCGCAAGAGAAATCGACGACAAAATGGCCGATGCAAGACGGAATCTTGACTGGGACAAACAGTTTGCCTGTGCGCTTGATCCCAAAACAGCGAAACAGATCCGCGACAGCAGAAAGCCGGAGGACGATCACAGCGATACATGCAGCATGTGCGGAAAATTCTGTGCAGTGCGGAGCATGAACAAGGCGCTGGCCGGCGAATATATTGATATTCTGTAATTAAAAAAATAGGCATATCAAAATTGATATGCACCTGTAAAATGAAAGTAGACACTCACAAAAGTGTGGGTGTCTACTTTTTTCGTAGTAAAATAAAAGAAAAAGGAGGAAAAGGAATGGGAAAGAAGGGGACACCACATCGGAAGTGGAGCAAAGAGGAAAAACTATATTACATCCATCTGCACCTGGAGGAGCATCTTTCGGTCAGGGAAATCGAGAGAAGGTATGGTGTGAGGAACAGTTTAGTGTCTGCTTGGGTGAAGCGGTATCTGGAAGAGGGAGAAGATGCCCTGGAGCCAAAGAACGGAAACCCGTATGCAGCGTTACACACGAGCAAAACACTGAGCGAAGTGGATCGTCTGAGACTCATCATCGCCAAACAGGAAGTAGAGATCGCCCGGCTAAAAAAAGGATATTGGGTGGAAGGAGCTGGTGCAAAGAAGGAATACGTTACTGGCAAAGGAAAGACTATGAAGTCATCGAAGAACTGAAGACAAAGTACCCGGTCGATTTTCTGTGCCGGATCATGGGCGTGAACCGTTCCGGCTACTACAAATGGCGGCAGCGGCAGGGAAAAATGAACCGCTATGAAAGGGACAGGGTGGAGCTGACCCGGCTGCTGCAAGCTGCCCATGAAAAGCACCCTTCTCATGGATATCATCGCCTGGCTCACGATGTGTTTCTGGAAACAGGATGGGTGTTTTCTCACAATCTGGCCCACAAGTGCTGTAAAGCCGCCGGAATTCGTTCAAAGGCCAGAAAAGGTCGTTATACACAGCCTGGGGAGGAAAGCGTCTTATTCCCCAATCAGGTAAGGGGACACTGGAATGCTGCTGCACCCCTTCAGCTCGTGGTCTCCGACATGACCACGCTCAAAGTTGGAACGACTTACTGGGAGTGGACGATCCTCCTGGATACCTTCAACAACGAGATCCTGGCTCACAGTGTCACATCTCAAAGGGGAAGCAATAAACCATACTACCACTGCCTTGAGCATCTGAAAAAGCGGATGGACAAAAGAGAAGAGCAGACGTCCCAGGTAGTCTTCCACACCGACCAGGGAGCTGTCTACTCTTCAAGGGCTTTTTGCCAGGCCCATCACGATTATAACATACTTCGTTCCATGTCGCGAGGGGGAACTCCCACGGACAATCCTATTATAGAGGCTTTGAATGGCTGGATGAAGGAAGAACTCTATCTTGACTTTGATCTGGCCCACTCCCATGATGTTCCGGCGCTTCTGGATGCTTATGTGTACTTTTTCAATAACCTCCGTCCTGCCGCTTCCTTGGGCTACAAAAGCCCCGTTCTGTTCAAGACCGAACGGGGCTTCTGACAAATAGTCCTTTTTAGTGTCTACTTTTGCTTGACAGGTGCACCTCCGATTGGAAGGGGCGCTGTTTTTAATTCCCAGAGAAGCTTCTTCATTTATGCAACTGCGATAACTATAAATAATGTTCCCTTTTCCCTATTCCCCCTGGGTCCACCATTCTGCATAACCGTCTATAAAACCCTTGATAGTTTTCATCGTTAACGTTTGGGATGAGGAGAAAGACATCTCGTTCTTCTTTTAT
>CALXAM010000043.1 GCA_944386285.1 uncultured Clostridia bacterium
TTGCTCCACTTCCGATGTGGTGTCCCTTTCTTTCCCATTCCTATTCCTCCTTTTTCTCTTATTTTACTACGAAAAAAGTAGACACCCACACTTTTGTGAGTGTCTACTTTCATTTTACAGGTGCAGATTCGATATCGAATCAATCCTTTTTTATTTCATTACATTATCCGTTTGGATACATTTTACGCAGCAACGGAATGCCATATTCCCGTTTCGTACCAGACAGTCGTTTGATATACGCTTCGAGCTGACCGCGGCAATGTTCCGGGCCACCCTCTTTCATGACGGTCCACATTGGATCAATTGGGTAATTGGAACGTTTCATCATCTCGTCCACCCAATCAAGAATGATCTTTGCACCTTTCGCACAAAGCTCCGGATGATCTGCTGCTAAATTATGCAGCTGGTGCGGATCTTCTTTCACGTTAAAAAGCATTTCCTTTTCAAACAGATGATAACCGCCATGAATGGTACGAATATACACATAATCGTCAAACCGTGCTGAACGCTGGCATACATGACAGCACTGTGTCAGCACCAACGACTCTTTCGAGCAGTCTGTACCATCAAGAATTGTCTTTGCATAGCTTGTACCGTCATAGATATAATCAGTGCCAAACAGCGGTGTGTGGAGCAGTTCTTTTATCGTTGGCAGTAAATCGACATTATCATGGAATCCCTCTGCAACAAATCCCTTTTTGCCGCCCGGCCATTTAATAATCATCGGGATATGGCAAGTTGGTTCATCTGCCGTTGCATGTTCTCCATAAAGGCCGAGCTCACCAATGTTTTCACCGTGATCGGACGTAATGATAATCGCAAGATCATCATTATACAAGCCTTTTTCTTTCAGCAAATCGACAATCATTTTAATGTTATCGTCTGTAAAACGAACGCCACAGTCATAATTGTCGATAAATTCCTTCATTTCCGCCATCGTATCGATTTTTCCCGGGTGGCGCGGGAACTGTGCATTCTGATCATCGTTCCACATATTGATTTCATTTGCACCATGCGGTCCAATGTGCATCAAATGTTCTGCGAAAACCTCGTCAGTAATCCAGTTATCGCACAGCGGAACGTCTTTAAACGGATTGCCGAATGAAGCCGGTGCACGATACGGTGTATGCGGGTCCCAAAAATGCACATGCATAAACCAGTTGTCTTTCTCACCGTTTCGCTCAATCCAGTCGAGTACATGCGGTGTAACCTCTTCTGCAGATTCACCGCCGCGCTTTCCGACATTATACATTTCATTAAAGCCGCTGTTAAACCACCAAGAGGAATGGCGCTCTGCAAAAGTTGAAAACGATACCGTATGCATCCCGGCACGACGGAACTGCACAAACAATCCGTTTTCCGAATAATCATCCGTAAAATGACGGCTTTCTCCTTGCAGGCGAAGATCTGCCGCTGTACCGCCATGACCTACAACACCGGTACGAATCCCATACTGACCGGTAATCAGAGATGCGCGCGACGGCAGACAAGGCGCATTCGGGCAGTAGTAATCTGCAAACCGAACGCCCTCCGCTGCGATTGCGTCAATCGTTGGCGAGGTATCACGGCCATATCCGTAGCATCCCAAATGATCGCTTCGCAATGTGTCAATGTCAAACATCAAAACTCTCATTGTCAAAACCCTCTTTTTTCTATTTTCAAGCGTTCACGCGGTGCGCACGCTCCGCAAGATACGCTTCAAAACGAGACTGATCTGCATTGATAATCAATTCTTCCGGAAAATCTACTTCCTTAAGCATCGAGAGTACACGTGGAACTTGTCCGATTCGATATGCAAAATGTGCGTCGGAATTGACAACCGCCCGACAACCATGCTTTTTACAAAGCGCCGCAATCGTTTTGCAGTTTTGTGCGCTGGCCGGACGAGAGCTGAACGTTCCTTCGTTAAACTCAACCAACTTTCCTTCTGCTGCAAACACACGAATCGCCCAGTCATAATCATATGGATAGTCGGCGAGGCCGCTGTGGCCAATCACATCCACATGACGATTTTTTGCTGCACCAATGTACGCCTGCGTAATTTCCTCAACACCCGCAGGTTTTAACACAGGTGAATGAATCGACGCTACGACAAAAGCAAGACGGGAAAGCTGCTCATCGGTTACATCTAACGTTCCATCATAATCGCAGATATTTGCCTCTATTCCGCGCAAAAGCTTTACACCAAACAGCTCATCCGGTAAGATACGCAGGTTTTCAAAATGCCACCAATGCGGCGCATCCGTCATTTTCGGCGCATGGTCGGTCATTCCCAAATACAAAAGACCGATGCTTGCCGCAAACTGCGCGTTTTCCAGAATGGTAGAATACGCATGGGTAGAAGCTAATGTATGCGTGTGCGTGTCTGCAATCAGTTTCATTAAAATCCTCCAGCTTTAAAAAAGGTCCCAATTCTTTACACTTGTTGAATTTTCAACAGGCATTCCGAGATTCTGCATCAATTCTTGCGCCGCATTGTATCCCATCTTCTTCTGACGATTATTCATTGCAGCAACCTCAAGAATAATAGCAAGGTTTCTTCCCGGTTTTACCGGAATGGTTAAACACGGTACTTGAATGCCAAGCAGTGTCGCATACTCGTTTTCCATTCCCATCCGGTCATATGCCTTTTTCGGATCCCACAGCTCAAGTTTTACAATCATATCAATTTTCTCGGTCACTTTAACAGCGCCCATACCGAACAAACGGCGTGCATTGATAATACCAATACCACGAAGCTCCAAAAAGTGACGAATATTTTCCGGAGAGGTACCAACCAGTGTTCGGTTCGATACACGGCGGATTTCCACCGCATCATCTGCAATCAAACGATGTCCACGTTTTACAAGTTCAATCGCTGTCTCACTTTTGCCAACGCCGCTTTCACCTAAAATCAGCATACCTTCGCCGTATGCCTCGATCAGTACGCCATGACGTGTAATACGCGGCGCCAGTTCTACATTTAAATAGGAAAGCAATCCGGACAGAAAGCTGGATGTATTGTCACTGGTGCGCAGACAAGCGACCCCATTTTCTTGCGCTGCCTCTAAAATTTCCGTAAAAATATCAAGTCCGCGTGTGACAATCAACGCAGGAAATTTCAGTTTAAAGAAGTTGTCAATCCGTTTTTTCCGTTCTTCTTCCGGAAGCTGTTGTAAATATGCAATTTCACTCAAGCCAAAAATCTGAATACGTTTTTTATCAAAATATTCCGTAAATCCCGCTAAGTTTAAACCGGGACGATTCACGTCAGCGCTTGAAATTAAAATACTGCCCTCGCCTTGCGGCATATAGATTACTTCCAGACCAAACTCTCTCACGATCTTATCAATATCCACCGTAAAAACTGAAGCCATATCTAATAGACCTCCTTAAAAGTTATACAAGATTAAGTTCATTATACACGAAACAAAACAGACATTCAATTGTTTCTTTGAATAAATCTGTGTAAAACATGCACAATAACAGAAGAAGAAAAATGGAGGAACCAGTATGCTTGTAGTCTTTTTCCGAGCGTTATTTTTATATTTTTTTATTACACTCGGCGTCCGTCTAATGGGAAAACGTCAGCTTGGAGAGCTGCAGCCGGCAGAATTCGTCATTGCAATTTTGATTTCAAATATTGCCTCCCTCCCAATTGAAGACACAAGTATTCCAATGATTATCGGAATCATTCCAATTTTTGTCCTTGTCGCATGTGAAGTCATTGTATCCGGTATTTCTTTAAAATCAAGACGATTTCGTTCCATTATCTCCGGACGGCCTGTTGTCGTCATTCACGATGGTGTCATCGATCAAAAAAATTTACGCACACTTCGTTTCTCCGTGGATGATCTGCTCGCTTCCCTTCGTCAGCAAAATGTTTTCGATGTTTCCACCGTATGGTATGCAATCGTCGAAACAACCGGAAAAGTAAGTGTCATTCAAAAATACGGCGAAAGCCCGGTCACTTCAAAAGAATTAAATCTCACAGGCGAAAACGAAACGCCGCCCACTTTGGTTGTAAGCGACGGAAAATTCATAGAAGAAACTTCAAAAGAAACCGCTTTGATACAGTCGCAAGCTAAAGAATTTTTAAAACGAAAGCATTTAACCGTTCGGGACGTTTTTTTGATGACAGGCACGAAAGACGGAACGTTTACTATTGTTAAAAAAACGAAAAAGGGGAAATCTTCATGAAGCGTGTTCCCGTTGCCATCTCTATTCTGCTGATATTTTCAATCATCGCCGCATTGGGTATTTTTTATGCGAAAACCACTTGTAATACGATGTCTCAATATGCGCTTGACGCGCAGGAAAGCTGCGAACGAAACGATCAGGCATCTGCTGCACAAACAATAAACAGGATGTCCGCCTATTTTGAAAGCAGACATCCTGTTTTAAGTCTTTATGCACATCATGATGAGCTTGAATCCCTTGATACCAATTTAGTGGTTGCGGCTGAACAAGTGCGCGTCGGGAATCTGACTCTTGCTGCCGCAACATTGTCAGAAATTCATTTCATGGCAAACCACATCTATGAACGGGAACTTCCAAGCTTTCACAATTTATTTTAATTCGTTCCTTTTTGCATCTCGGCAAGCTCTGCCAAAAAGCTATCGATATCTTTAAAGTCTTTATAAACAGAAGCAAACCGAATATATGCGACTTCATCAACATCGCGTAACTTTTGGAGTACCAATCGTCCGATTTCAGATGACGGAATTTCTTTGACCATTTGATTTGCAAAATGCGCTTCAATCTCAGAAATCAAACGGTCAATCCGCTCGGTTGATACCGGACGTTTGACACACGCACGTTGAATTTTCCCCCGAAGTTTTTCTCTGTCAAATGGTTCTCTGGATTTATCACGTTTTACCACCATTAACGGAACCATTTCAATTTCTTCGTATGTTGTAAAACGTGCGCCGCACTTTAAGCATTCACGCCTTCGCCTGATTTTCGCCCCATCTTCACTTTGGCGTGAATCGATTACACGACTTTCTAAATTTCCGCAAACACTGCATTTCATCGCCGAACGCTCCCTCTTCCGTATATCGCCGCAAGCAGCCCCTGCAGATAAACCGTTCTCCTGCATACAGCGTATTTCGGCACCAGTGTTCTTATTATATCAGATTTCATTCACAGATACAAGCAAAAACCAATGTCTGCTCCGAAACAATATCTTCTATCACATCACCAACGTGAACTGGTTCTACCTCCCCTTCTTTTAAAGTGATTAAGATCGATTCCACAAATGCCCGGTCATCAGAAATTGCCTCTTCATGAAAAATTATTTGACCCGTCAATCGATCTGTGATTTTGATACCATACTGAATAATGTCATTCTCACCCGTCTGCGTACACGTCAATTCTCCCTCTGAGTGTCCCCAATGCTGCATCATTTTCTCCTCCAATAATTTGTATACCCTGCACAATCCGAGCAGGTAATTCACATTATATGCCAATTACTATGTTTGTAAATACACGAAAACAAGAAAAATATGCAGTAATTCGACAAAAATCGACTTCTCTCCACCGACAAAATAAGAAAAACGCCTTCAGTTTGTTGAAAACTCCAGCGTTTTATTGATGATATACAAAAATATACATTTATGTTTGTGTACTATAACAGTTTTAAATTTTTATAACTTAAAAAGATTTCTTCCTCACTTTTTAACAAATCACGGTATAATTCAACAATTATTCCACCATCATAATTGGCTTCCCGCAACGCATCTACGGTCTTTTTGACATAAGAAGAGCCTTCTTGAATGGCACAGCAATCGCATTCCGGTACACTGTCACTGATATGCACATGGCAAATCTGCTTCGCAAACCGGCGGATAAATAAAACAGGATCGACGCCTGATCGAAGTGCTTGCTTATTGTCAAATACGAACCGAACATCCCCGTCAAGATACCGGCACATTTCTGCAAGAAATGAAACAGACCGGCTTTTGCAGCGTTCTACATTTTCCTGTGCAACCGTAATGCCGAATGTTTTTCCGAGATCTCTTAATACAGCAAACCGTTCATAATATTCCCGATCATCCAAAGGTCCTTGTTTCCGATCGCCATGAAACACAAAAATGCTTGCATTTAAATGATTCATCATATCAAAATACCGTTTATGATATTCAATTCCATCTTGAAAACGGCGCGGATAATTGGTAAACAGCATAAACGGTTCAAATGCACACGTATATGGATGTACGGAAAGAATACGCATTCCGGTATCATCCGCTGCCTGCTTCATTTTTTTCGCATAAGACTCAGAAAGTTCGCTCGCAGTATTTAAAAAGATTTCACAGCATGGAATCTGATGGTTTGCAAGCACCTGCACGCTTTGTTCCGTTTCCTGCGGATAAAAACAAGCAGTCGAAATTCCATATAGCACACGCTCATCTCCTTTTTCTTCTTTTAACAGTATAGCACAATTCGGAATGCAAAAAAAGAGAAAAATAGAGGGAGAAATCGGCTTGTCAAGTGTAAAAAAGTATGTTACCATACGAGTAAGATGATTGTGATGAATGGAGCGTGTTTTGTATGGCAGCAATTAAAATTACCGGCGACAGCACGATTGACCTTTCAAAAGAATTGCTCGAGCGGTATCAAGTTGACATCATTCCCTTGTATGTAACGTTTGGCGAAGAGGCAAAAAAAGACGGCGTTACGGTAACGCCCGAAGATATTTACGCTTATTTTGCACAGACAAAAACGGTTCCGAAAACAGCGGCTGCTTCTGTGCAGGATTATATTGATTTTTTCACCGAACAACGCAAACATCACGATGCAGTGATCCATTTTAATATCAGTTCGGAGTTCTCAAGCACTTATCAAAATGCCTGCATCGCCGCAGCAGAAGTGGGCGGCGTCTATCCGGTCGATTCGAGAAACTTATCAACCGGTTCCGCACTCTTAGTGCTCGACGCGTGCGACATGGCTGCACAGGGCAAATCGGTGGAAGAAATTTTGGAAGCAATCAAGAAAGAAACCGATTTAGTGGAAGCAAGCTTTATCATCAATACGCTTACTTATTTGTACAAAGGCGGCCGCTGCTCTGGTGTTGCAGCATTGGGTGCAAATCTGTTAAAGCTTCGCCCTTCCATTTTAGTACAAGGCGGAAAAATGAATGTCGGCAAAAAATACCGCGGCGCATATATCAGCTGTATGGAAAACTACATTAAAGACCGTTTATTGAACCGGACAGATATTCGCACGGATCGTGTATTCCTTACACATACAAAATGCGACGATGCTTGTCTTGAAGCAGCGCGCCGCACATTAAATGAATGTATGCCGTTTGCAGAAGTGCTCGAAACAACTGCCGGATGCACCGTTACCACGCACTGCGGCGAAAGTACGCTGGGTGTGCTGTTTGTGCGCAAGCCCGAATAATGGTTGACTTTTCTTCATTTTTTGGATATACTATAGTTTATATATGAACAAACGCAACGAAAAGAAGAGTACGCACAGCGGATGCCAAAAAGAGAGCCCGGATAGGTGAAAGCGGGCGGCAGACAACCTGCGGAACATGGTCTTGGAGCGGCGTCGGTGAGTTTTTTAAATAAACCGGCGACGGAACGCACGCCGTTATATTGTGCACAATGAGGCACGGGTTTCCGTGTGAATTTAAAGTGGTACCACGAAGCATAAGCGCTCTCGTCTTTAAACAAAAAGACGGAGCGCTTTTATTGTTGCAGGAGGTTTTTATCATGGCAGAAAAATTTTATATTACAACGGCTATTGCGTACACATCGCAAAAGCCGCACATCGGCAACACCTATGAAGCGGTGCTGACCGACGCAATCGCACGTTATCACCGCTTAAAAGGCGATGACACCTACTTTTTAACCGGTACCGATGAGCATGGCCAGAAAATCGAAGACTGCGCAAAAGCGGCAAATATCACACCGCAGGCGTATGTCGACAATGTGGCTGGTCAGATTCGCTCCATCTGGGACAAAATGAACACTTCCTATGACCAGTTCATCCGTACAACCAACCCAAACCACGAACGCGTTGTGCAGAAAATTTTCAAAAAGCTCTATGAGCAGGGCGACATCTACAAAGGAAAATATGAAGGTTGGTACTGCAAACCGTGTGAGTCCTTCTTTACACAGACACAGCTTGTAGACGGCAAATGTCCGGACTGCGGCCGCCCGGTCGAAAAAATGTCGGAGGAAGCATACTTTTTCCGCATGAGCAAATATCAAGACCGCCTGATGCAGTATATCGAAGACCATCCGGACTTCATTCAGCCGGAATCCCGCAAACGTGAAATGGTCAACAACTTCTTAAAACCGGGACTTCAGGATCTGTGTGTTTCCCGTACCTCGTTCTCATGGGGTGTTCCGGTTGACTTTGATCCAAAACACGTCGTCTATGTCTGGATCGACGCACTGTCGAACTATATCACCGCACTCGGTTATGATCCGGACGGCTCGAGCGAGCAGTTTAACCATTATTGGCCGGCAGATGTTCATGTCATCGGTAAGGACATTCTCCGTTTCCACACAATCTATTGGCCGATCATGCTGATGGCGCTCGATCTTCCGCTGCCGAAAAAAGTGTTCGGTCATCCGTGGATGCTGTTCGGCAAAGATAAAATGAGTAAATCACGCGGCAACGTCATCTATGCGGACGAGCTTGCTGATCAGTTCAGTGTCGATGCAGTCCGCTACTATATGCTGAGCGAAATGCCATACGGCCAGGACGGCGCCATCACTTATGAAACCGTAATCGCACGTTATAACGCTGACCTTGCAAATACACTCGGCAACCTCGTCAACCGCACCATTTCGATGTGCCACAAATACTTCGACGGCGCACTTGCACCAGCTTGCCCGCAGGGTGAAATCGATGAAGATCTCGTGTCCTACTGCAAAAACACTTTTGCAAGCTACTGTGCAAACATGGACAGCCTGCATCTGGCAGACGCATTGTCAAACGCAATGGATTTAGCGCGCCGTGCAAACAAATACATTGACGAAACCACACCGTGGACACTCGCAAAAGATGAGGCAAACAAAGACCGCCTGATGAACGTCATGGCAATGCTTGTGGAAACGATTCGTTACATCGGCGTCATGCTCCGTCCGTTTATGCCGGAAACTGCCGACAAAATCTTTGCACAGCTCAACACAGAAGCCGTCTCCTTTGAAAGCCTCTCTACATTTGGTGCAAACGGCATCGTGAACGTCGGTACCGCTTCCCCGCTGTTTGCCCGCATCGACGAAAAGAAAAAACTTGAGGAGCTTGAAGCATTTGTTGCAGCTCGTGCGGCAAAAGCACAGAAAGAGGCTGAGAAAGCAGAAGAAAAACCGGAAGGCGTTGCACTCATCGGCATTGACGACTTTGCAAAAGTCGAACTGCGCGTTGTACAGATTCTCTCCTGCGAAAAGGTGAAAAAATCGGATAAGCTGTACCGCATCATGGTCAACGACGGCGAGAAAGAGCGTCAGATCGTCAGCGGAATTGCCGCATGGTACAAAGAGGAAGATTTGATCGGCAAAAAGGTCATTCTCGTTGCAAACCTGAAACCGGCAAAACTGCGCGGTGTCGAGAGCAACGGCATGCTGCTCGCTGCCGATCAGGGCGATCGTGCTGTTGTGCTGTTCGTCGACGATGCAGTTGACTGCGGCGCACACATCCACTGATTAGGAGGACACAATGGTTTCGGGTATTTTTGATTCCCATGCACATTATGACGATGAACGGTTCCGCGATGATCTGCCCGATGTGCTCTCGCATCTCACGCAAAACGGTGTGTGTGCAGTGCTCAATGTCGGATGCGATGAGCAGAGCAGTTTATCAACCGTTTCGCTCGCAAAACAGATTCCATGGTTTTATGCAGCAGTTGGCATCCATCCGCACGCGGCGGACGAACTGAGCGAACACTGGATGGATACGCTGATGCCGCTGTTTTCCGAAGAAAAAGTGGTGGCACTCGGCGAAATCGGGCTTGACTATCACTGGGATACACCCGATAGAGAAAGTCAGCGCGTCTTGTTTGAAGCACAGCTTCAGCTGGCACAGCAAGTAAATCTACCGGTGATTATTCACTCGCGGGACGCCTGCGCCGACACGATGGCGCTTCTGCACAAATACAATCCGCGCGGCGTTGTCCACTGCTTTTCGGGTTCTGCCGAAACGGCAAAGGAAGTCGTGAACATGGGGATGTATGTGGGATTTACCGGTGTTGTGACGTTCCCGAACGCACGCAAAACGCTCGAGGCGGTGCGCACCGTTCCTATGGAGCGGCTGCTTTTGGAAACGGACTGCCCGTATATGGCGCCGGTACCATTTCGCGGAAAGCGAACGACATCCGATATGATTCAGTATACCGCACAGGCAATCGCGGAACAAAAAGGACTTTCTTCACAGGAAGTCATTGATATTGCACGCGAAAACACCTGCCGGTTGTTTGGGATTTCACTGTAATAATATGAGTAAAAAAGAGGCTGTCATCAGACAGCCTCTTTTTTATTTTGACAGCTCTTTTTTACAAGTGACTTTGTCTCTCTCCGCTTCCTGTTCAATATGTTTCACCAATTCATGCGGTGGTATTTCAAAAGCGTTGGCAATCCGCCATATCGTTTCAAAATTCGGCTGTTTTGTTCCTGTTTCAATCATCGCTAAATGACTTCGTGCAATTCCAACAAGGCCACTAAAAACTTCTTGTGACAACTTCTTTTTCTTTCGCAAGCGCCGTACAACAACACCGACTGAACGCTTATTAAATTCTATCATCATAGACACATCCTTTGATATAAGGTAACAAACAATCACCTTTTTATTGTCTGCGATAATAGACAAAACATAAATTGTATGCTATAATAGACAAAAATCAGCCGGCATATCTTTTCTTTTATTCAAAAATCAATTTATTGGAGGTAAAACTATGAAAATATTTTTCTTGTAGGTCTTTACTCTTTCATGAAGTAAACAAAACAATAATAGCAAGCATCATTTATTGTGAGGAGGAAATGTAATGGAAAAACAGAAAAAATCATTATTTTTAATTTCAGGCATTCTATTCATTATTACTTGCATCAATCAATTATGGAGAATTTCTATCCATTCGCGTGCAGATTTTCTGGATGCCTTAATGTTACTTTCTATTGGCTTCATAACTGTTGTACTGTTCATGAAACGCAAAGACAAGTTATTAGGCATTGCACTCGGCATAAACGCAATCACAGCCTTTATATATCATTTGTCTTCTTTAAGTGGCTATTTTATTAGATACGGAAACTTTCATTTGTTTAATTTTTTTACAGAGGATCTCTTTTCATTAAGTTCCTTTTTAGCTCTTTTTTTAAAGATTTTAATTCCTGCCTTATTGTGCATTCTTATCTTTTTTGAAAAGAAACTATCCTCAGTAAAAAATACGATTGCGCTTGTATGTGCATATTTGCCTGTTGTTTTAATTTTTGCAACGGTCATAAGGAACTCCTATTATTTAAAAGAAGAATACTACAGCTGGCATGGCTATGTTTTTTTAGGAGAATCCGGATATCTCGCTTTATTCTTTCGGTTTATCAGTATCGCAGTAACAGCATTCGCCTTTATCTGCATTTCTTCACTCTTTACAAATAATATTCAAAATGAAAAGTCTGATAAACAAAATAGAATTGGCACAATCGGTTTTATTGCCTTGCCAACAGGAACACTACTAGGATTTTTGATTGCTTTTATATCCAATCTTATCTATGGAGGAGTTCAATTTTTTGACGGATTCTTTTTAATAAGCATTTTATGGATAATTGTCATTGCTCTGGTTCTTGCAGGTATATGTCTTTCACCTCTTGCAATTCTATACGCAACAAAACCATATATCACAAATGAGAATGAAGTCGCTACAAACTATATTCCCACAGACGGTTATATTAGTCTGAGCAAACATATCGTTTTATGCTTATTCACATTTGGCTTTTGGAATTGGTTTTGGACATACCGAACAACTGCTTTCCTAAACAGAACGCCAAACGCAGAACAATATCAGCCTACCTCAGCACTCTTGTTATGCATGTTTGTTCCTTTTTATTCAATTTATTGGTATTATAAGAATGGAGAACGCGTCGATACGCTATCGCAATTAAAAAATCTGAATCAATCGAATACCGCAACAATGTGTTTGATTTTAAGTATTTTTATTCCAATTGTTGCGTGCATTCTGATGCAGGACAGAATTAACAATCTGTGCTCTACAAAAGTATCTGCGGACAAAATTCCTGCTCCCCAGCAGGAAGAAAAGCAATTAGAAAATATCAAACGGCTAAAAGAACTGCTTGATGCTGATATCATCACACAAGAAGAATTTGAAGCAAAGAAAAAACAATTGTTAGGCTTATAGTTATAAAAATATTTAGTCGTTATCAGATTATTTGATAACTTCATTGTTTCATAAAAAGAGGCTGTCATCAGACAGCCTCTTTTTATGCTATTTGAGGTGGTTCCTTTTCTTTTATAATTTTTACGATATTATAAATTTGATACGGAATATAAAGTGCTAAGCCGGCATAGAAAATACAGGCGAACGTAACGGGCCAAAGAATGGCAGAGACAATTTTAAACGGAAGCGATCTCTTTTTGAAAAATATCACAGCGAGAATGACAGACGAAAAAATCATACTAAATCCAATTCCGCCCAATAATCCCCAGTAACAAAATGAAGCCAATTTATTTTCAAACATCAGCAATCCAATACTTCCGATCGCACCATAAATGAAAAATGCGGAAATCAGCACACACAGTGTGGTAATCAGATATGCGATTCGATTTTTCCTCGACATCTTGATCCCTCTTTTATGATTTTTTCATCTTAAGCATAACAGATTTTTCTGTCTATGACAATCTATTTTTCAAAGAAACAAAAATCCCGCTCCGTTTCCAAAAGGAAACCTGAGCGGGATTTTTCAGATCAGTTTATTCAGATAAGAATGTAATGGATGCGTCTTTTTTGAGTGCCAATCCGCATTCCGCTTCCACACATTTTGCGATTCCCGCAAGCACCGGACAAGAGCAGTGCCCCGGAAAATGCTCGGAGGCGTATTCGTACAGCGGACCGGTTCCCGGCTTGCCTAAGCAGAGCGCATACGCATCAAATGTGTTTCCGATTGTCTCCATCATCTGTTTGACAGCTGTACAGCCGGACGTCACAGTGAGTGTCACATCCTGCATGTCTTCATCAGCCACTGCCGTCACCATCGTGGGCAGTCCGCACACACCCGGATCAATCTTGACCTTGGTCATTATTTGCCGAAGTAACGAGCGAGCAGACCTGCAAATGCTTTGCCGTGACGAGCTTCGTCGCGAGCCATCTCGTGAACAGTGTCATGGATTGCATCGAGATTTGCAGCTTTTGCGCGTTTTGCAAGATCAAATTTGCCTGCGGTTGCGCCGTTTTCAGCTTCTACGCGCATCTCAAGGTTTTTCTTTGTAGAATCGGTAACAACTTCGCCTAAAAGCTCTGCAAATTTTGCAGCGTGCTCAGCCTCTTCATAAGCTGCTTTCTCCCAGTACAGACCGATTTCCGGATAACCCTCTCTGTGTGCAACTCTTGCCATTGCGAGATACATACCAACCTCGGTGCACTCGCCCTGGAAGTTTGCGCGCAGATCAGCGATGATGTCTTCGCTGACGCCCTGTGCAACGCCTACAACGTGCTCAGCTGCCCAAGTCATTTCGCCAGCCTGCTCTGTGAATTTCGAAGCCGGTGCTTTGCACTGCGGACATGCTGCCGGTGGCTCGTCGCCTTCATGAACGTATCCGCAAACCTGACATACCCATTTTTTCATAATTATTTCCTCCATCATTTTCATGTATTATTTGTTTGTTTTTCGGTTCTGTTTTGACCTTGACTTAATTATACCTCGTTAGTATAATTAAGTCAAGTCTTTTTTTCAGAAAATTTGTAAACAGATTATGTTTTGTGCTACAATAGGTCTATCAAGAAAAAAGGAGACGCTCATGAACATTCTGCTTGTTGGAATCAACACCAAATATATTCACACCAATCTTGCGATTCGCATTCTTAAATACTATGCTACACCCCGGTGCAATAGTCAAATCGAAACGGCTGAATATACGATCAATCAATATACGGATGATATTCTGCGTGATATTTATTTAAAAAAGCCGGACATGATCGGTTTTTCGTGCTACCTGTGGAACATCACATTTGTTCAGATTTTAATGGATGCCATCAAAAAAGTCCTCCCGAACTGTATTCTATTTGTTGGCGGACCGGAAACAAGTTTTGACAGCGCGGACGTTCTTGCGCGCACTAAGGCTGATTTTGTCATCCGCGGTGAGGGTGAAATTCCTTTTACGCAAACAGTCCTTGCACTCGAACAATCGCAAACACTCGAAGCAGTTCGTGGGATTACATGGCGCAAACTGACGGGTGAAATCATCGAAAACCCCGATCCTACTGCACCGATTGATATGGCGGATGTGCCGTTTGTCTATACGAAAGAAGAACTGCCTGCCCACCAGATTGTCTATTATGAAGCAACACGCGGCTGTCCGTTTTCATGCCAATACTGCCTCTCCGGGCATAACAGCCGCGTGCGCTTTCGCCCGCTCACACAGGTCTATCAAGATCTCTCGTTCTTCCTCTCCGAGAACGTACCGCAGGTCAAATTTGTCGACCGAACATTTAACTGCAATCGCGAATATGCCATGGCAATCTGGACATATCTGCGCGAGCACGACAACGGTGTCACCAACTTTCATTTCGAAATGGCCGCTGAACTGATTGACGAAGAGATGATCCGCTGGCTTTCAGATGTGCGTCCGGGACTGTTTCAGTTTGAAATCGGCGTACAATCAACAAATCCTGAAACACTCAAAGCAGTAAAGCGTATCACGCTTCCTGATAAGCTCACACCGGTTATCACCGCATTAAAACAGCCGCAAAATATTCATCTACACCTTGATTTGATCGCAGGGCTACCGTTTGAGGGATATGATCGCTTCAAAGAGTCGTTCAACTACGTCTACAGCCTTTCTCCCGACCAGCTTCAGCTTGGATTTTTAAAACTGTTAAAGGGCTCGGGACTCTATCAAGATCGTGAAAAATATGGTCTTGTCTGCCGCAGTGACGCGCCATATGAAATTCTGTGTACGCCGTGGATTTCGTTTGATGAACTGCTGCGACTCAAACGAATTGCGGAGATGGTAGAACTTTATTACAATACAAGACGGTATCGTCAATCGCTTCAAGCACTGCTATCGCAGTTTGCAACACCCTTTGATTGTTTTGAAGCACTCGCCGATTTTTATGAGACAAACGGCTATCATTTTGCTCCTCATACAAAGCTTGAAAACTATACAATTCTATTTCGCTTTTATGAATCGATCGCACCCGAACGTGCCGAATGGTTCAGCTGGCTTCTTCGGTTCGATCTGTACGCACACGAAAAAGCAAAAAAACTCCCCCCATTTATGGACGAGGGAAAAAAGGCAGAATACCACAGCCGAATCTATGCGTTTTTCGACGATCCACAGGCTCGTGCAGTTTATCTCCCGGAATATGAAGAAATGGACACACGACAGCTCATTCGCAGTGCACACATTGAAGTATTTCCATTCAACCCCTTTACTCATACGTTGGGAGACACTGCGATCCTATTTAATTATCGACGCCTGACATTTGATCATAATGCTTCTGCTGCGATTATTTCTCTTTAAAAATCATTTTTTATTGAATAGAATGAACGAGGCATAATGGACGATTGTTACCGATTGCGCAGCAATTTTCACGTACGGAGGTGAATTCATGTACACAGTTACAATTTGCGGAAGCATGCGCTTCTCGAACGAGATGAAAGAAATTGCATTTACACTCGAAAGCAAATATGGTTATAACGTTTTACAATGCACCTATAATGAACAAAATACAGAAATCACATCAGAAATGCAACAAAATCTAAAAACAGCGCATCTTGAAAAAATCAACATGAGCGATGCGATTTATGTCGTAGATATTAACCACTATATTGGCTGTTCAGTCAAACAAGAAATTGAATATGCTGAAAAAAAGAATAAAACAATCATTTTTCATAGTAAGAAAATGGATTTACAAGTATGACCGGAATGAAATGAAATCTCTGCAAGATACAAAAAAGAGAGGCTTTTAAAAAGTCTCTCTTTTTATTTTTTCTTATTGCGCAATCGGTTCTTTTGCGGATTTTCTAAATAGGAAAAATCCCAGCACAAACATCACACACAACAGAGCAATTCCAAATTTCGAATTGCCGGTAATCTGTGTTGAAATGCCAATCATCGCAATTCCGAAAAAGGAAGCGCCTTTTCCGAAAATATCGAAAAAGCCAAAGTATTCACTCGACTTTTCTTTTGGAATAATCTTCGAAAAATACGACCGGGAAAGCGCCTGAATCGCACCTTGAAAAACTGCAACACATACAGCTAAAAACCAAAACTCCCACGCCTTGTCAAGCTGAAGTGCAAATAAACCAATAAATAAATAGCCAAGAATACAAAAACCGATTAACTTCTCACAGGAAAACCGTTTTGTAATTTTTCCAAACAGAATTGCAAACGGAAATGCCACCACTTGCGTCAAAAGCAGCGCCAGCAAAAGCTGTGTATCGTCAATCCCGACGTCTTTACCATACACTGTCGCCATATCAATGATCGTATAGACACCGTCGATATAAAAGAAAAACGCCAACAAGAAAAACAGCGTCTTTTTCTGACTGCGAATATCTAAGAAAAACGCACCAATTCGACGAAAGCTCTCACGCACCGGTTGTTTTGGCCGCACTACACTATGGACTTGATGATAACTGCGTAATAGCGGTAATGTACACAGCAGCCACCATACAGCGGTGATCAAAAGGGAAAGCATTGTCGCCGTGAGCGTTCCAATCCCTGTTTGCTCTGCTGTCAGGATAAGGACAAGACAACCGATAAACGGTACACAGCTTCCAAGATACCCCCAGGCATATCCATGAGAAGAAACCGCATCGACACGATCATCCGTCGTAATATCCGGCAGCATTGAGTCATAAAAGATAAGACTTCCGGAAAATCCAGTTTTCGCAATGACAAATATCACTAAAAACAAAAGCCACGGAAGCGGCAGTCCAAGTGCCGCACATCCCAATACGCCAAGCATCATAAACATCGTGAAAATTGGCTTTTTAAATCCACTGGTATCCGCAAGTGTTCCAAATACCGGCCCCAAAAACATCAAAATCACTGTACAAATTGATGTTGCATAACTCCAAAACGCAGTAGAATCTGCAGCGGAAACCCCTGCGGATTCCGCAATATTCTTAAAATAAATTGGAAGAATGGAAGAAACCAAAAGCACAAAAGCCGAGTTTCCCACATCATATAAAATCCAACGTTTTTCCAATGATGACATTTTACTCATTTGTTATTTCACCCCATAATCACGCGATTCATAATTGCATAAAAAGAGATTCGGAAGCGGCGCGTGATAATCGACTGTTTGAATATATGCTTCGCATATTTTTGCCGCCTCCAAAACAGACGTTTCAAACACTCTTTCCAAATGCACTGTAGACAATCGGCATTTTCTTGAATCGCGATCAGAAAGAATCATGTCACGAATAAAATGCATCTTTGGATGCAACGAAAGAATTCCTTGCAGACTTTTCACTTTCCCTTTAGAGGATGGAACAAGCCATCCACTCAGCCGATGCATGGAAGAAAGTGCATCGACAATTTGATCTGCGGAAACCATATCAAATAATGGTGCAATGCGCATTGCGAGCTGTCTGGATGCGACAATATGCGCCGCACTGTTCGTTTTGTGAATGTCTAACCCATCTTTTCGCATAAAGTGTTTATCGAGTTCTGCTTCAATTTTTGCATGCGAAACATGATGAATCCGTTCATATTCATCAATATATCCATGACAAGCACTGTCCAATACAAAATGGCACAAAAACCCCAGTAAGTAGCACAACGTGGTATCCTGATCTGCACATCGAACAACCTCCGCTCCCTTTTCAAAAAAAGCGGCTGCTGGTTCATCATGCAGACGAGTTCCATACGTACGCAAGCTATGTCCAGAAAACGGGCGATGATAAAAAAATAAATCCGGCCCATGTAATCCTGTATAAAAAGCTTGTAGATCATGAGAAACAATGTCGTTTAACGATTCAGGAAATACTTGAAGTACACATTTCCCAAATCGATAATGTGTATAGTTTGCGGGCATTTCTCGGCCCCTTTCTTTTATGTTATATGAAAATCACGTTCATATGAATTAAGTGTAACATAAAGAAGACGGAATTGTCTACATTTTTCTGTTATATGTCGATTCAATCTATGTTAAATCAAAAAAAGCGTATCCGAAATCTCGGATACGCTCTCTTGATCGGTATAAATTATTTTACCATTTTTGCGATTTCTTCTGCAAAGTTCTCTTCGCGTTTTTCGAGGCCTTCGCCTTTTTCAAAACGAACAAATTTTACGATCTCGATAGAACCGCCCAATGCTTTTGCAGTATCTGCAGTATAAGCAGCAACCGTTTTTTCAGAATCTTTTACGAACTGCTGATCAACCAAGCAAACATCTTTGAAGAATTTTTTGATTCTGCCTGCAACCATTTTTTCTGCAATGTTTGCCGGTTTGCCTTCGTTCATTGCCTGAACAGTGAGAATTTCTTTCTCTTTTGCAACAACGTCAGCCGGAACTTCATTTTCATTCAAATACTGCGGTGCAACTGCAGCAATCTGCATAGCGATATCTTTTGCATATGCATCAAACTCTGCTTTATCAGCAAGATCTGTGTTAAACTGAACCATAACACCGATTCTGCCGCCGCCGTGAACGTAAGCAACCAAGTCGCCTTCCATTCTCTCAAAACGACGGATTTTCATGTTCTCGCCGATGGTGAGGATTTTCTCTCTCAGCTCTTCTTCAACAGTCATCTCGCTGTTTGCACATTTGCAAGCCATGAGTGCGTCCATATCAGCCGGATTTTCGTTGATAATTGTCAGAGCAACATCGTTTACAAAGTTTACGAATTTCTCGTTTTTCGCAACGAAGTCGGTCTCTGCATTGACTTCAAGCACAACACCTACTTTTTTAGCGTCGTCTTTTACAGAAACAACCAAACCTTCAGCAGCGATTCTGCCAGATTTTTTTGCAGCAGCTGCAAGGCCTTTCTCTCTCAAAAACTCAATTGCTTTGTCCATATCGCCGTTCGACTCGGTCAGTGCTTTTTTGCAGTCCATCATGCCACAGCCGGTTCTCTCACGCAAATTTTTAACATCAGCAGCGGTAAAAGCCATTGTGAATTCCTCCTAAAATCAATTCGTTTTTCCAAAAGAATGCCCGTGCATTGGCCCGGGCAAACTTAACATTCATTATTCAGCTTCGATTGTTTCGACTTCTTCAGCCTCTTCGGAAGCTTCTGCAGTCTCAGCGCCCTGTCTTGCTTCCAAAACAGCGTCAGCCATTGTGCCTGCAATCAATTTTACTGCACGAATTGCATCGTCGTTGCCCGGAATGACATAGTCGATTTCATCCGGATCACAGTTGGTGTCAACGATTGCAACGATCGGAATACCGAGGTTTTTCGCTTCAGCAACAGCGATTCTTTCTTTTCTCGGGTCAACGATGAACAGTGCACCCGGCAGTTTGTTCATATTTTTAATACCGCCCAAGAATTTCTCGAGTTTCTCGATTTCGAGCATCAATTTGGTCACTTCTTTTTTCGGGAGAAGATCAAATGTGCCGTCTTCCTGCATTTTCTTGAGCTGGTCAAGTCTTGCGATTCTGCGACGGATGGTTTTAAAGTTTGTCATCATACCGCCGAGCCAACGAGCATTTACATAGTGCATGCCGCAACGCTCTGCTTCTTCTTTCACGGAATCGCCAGCCTGTTTTTTAGTGCCAACGAAGAGAATGTCGCCGCCTGCTGCAACGGTGTCTCTAACAAAGCTGTATGCTTCCTCGAGTTTTTTCACTGTTTTCTGCAGGTCGATGATGTAGATGCCATTGCGCTCGGTAAAGATGTAACGAGCCATTTTCGGGTTCCATCTTCTTGTCTGGTGGCCAAAGTGAACACCTGCTTCAAGAAGCTGTTTCATTGATACTACTGCCATGGTAGTAACCTCCTTAGTTTTTGGTTAAAATTGCCTCCGTCTGCCTTTCGATGCAGCGACTATGTGACATAGCACCGTGCCGCATTTATCGCAGACGTGCGTATTTTGCGTTTGATAGTATATCACATCTGAAGACAAAATGCAAGCATTTTTAATCATCCAACTTATTTTTTTCGTCTTCTTCTGATTCTGTGTGCGATTCTTCCGCTAACACTTGTGTATCCGTTTCCTCAGCATGTTCTGATTCTTTTGTTTGAAGATCAGTTTCCGTGTCTTTTGGCTCTTTCTTTTTCCGACCAAAAAAGCCCTCGGATTCTTTCGCGGCGATTGCCTGCCCTTCCGGTGTGAGCACAAACAACTTCAGATAATTCTCATCGTGACTATTTCTCATTTTTGAGCGAACTACTAAAATTGTAATGACAGATGCAATGACTAAAACAGCAGCCAACAGCTGCGATACACGCAGCGAACCAATCATCAAGCTGTCAGTACGCAGCCCCTCGACCACAAATCGCTCCGCACCGTAAAATGCAAGATACATTAAAAAGACTTCACCGTCAAATTTTCTGCGTTTTAAATACCATGCGAGTAAAAAGAATCCAATAATACACCAAATGGATTCATACAAAAAGCATGGATGCACCGGCATATTCGGATCAACCGTAACACCAATAGATGCCAGTTCACTTTGCTTTTGTGTCAAATACTGAACAATATCCGGACTGGTCATGCCCCATGGAAGCGTTGTATTGCTGCCAAACGCCTCAACATTAAAGAAGTTTCCCCAACGGCCGATTCCCTGACCCAGCAAGAAACCAACGCCTACAACGTCAAGCAATGCACGAATACAAATCTTTTTGCGTTTCGCAATCAACAACCCTACAAGCAATGCGCCGATTAAACCACCGTAAATCGCCAGTCCACCTTCCCACGTTTTAAAAATGCGGGCGAATGAGTTAAAAAACGCATCCAGACTTGAAAAATCAAGACCATAGCTGTCCCAGCTGAAAATAACAAAATAGAGTCGAGCTCCCACAATACCGCCAATAATTCCGCCTAAAATACAGTCAATCGCCTTATCCGAATCAATACCAACCGTCTTAAATGTTCTAAACGCATAAAAAAGTGCAAGCAGAAGACCAACTGCAATCAAAAGTCCATAGTATGCAATGGTAAACGGTCCGATCTGAAAAGAATTATGAAATGAAAACTCAAGTCCGAGTCCAGGAAATTCAACAATTTTCTCCATAGCTGTCTCCTTTTTGTTTATTCATGTGAAACGGGAAGAACCATCGAAATCGACATTCGTTCTTTTTCGAACGAATGTGCAAGGATATCCTCCAACGTATTCTTTTTCATTGATGACAAAATTGAAAGTGTATCATATAAACTCCGATTGGAAAAATGTGCGCTTAACAACGCACCTGCGACTTGATCTACTTCACTGAACATCATCACAGCCTGCCCATAAAGCGCCCGGCGCGCACGTTCAAACGCTTCCCCATCAATACCGGATGTTCGCATATTATAAACCTCCGATAGAATCCGGTCTGCGATTTCCTGCGCATGCGCCGATTCACCGGAAAAAATACTCGAAAGAAATCCGCGGCCAATAAATACATATTTGTCAAATGACGTATTGATCAGCTTTTCTTCATACATTTTCTGATACAGTGTACTGCTCTTTCCGACAAGCAGCTCGTGCAAAATGGTATAAGCAAGCTGTGTCGGAAGCTCCTCCTCTGAAGAAACCGGATGTTCTTTAAATCCAATATGAAACAACGGAGAAGATACAGAAAGCACCTGCTCACTATACGGTCTGACAATGGAATCCGGCTCATGAATCGGCGGCTTTTCAACCGGGCTCGCATGAAGATCTGTACGCAGCACCTCGTCAAGCTTTTTACAGATTTTTTCTTCATCAAAATTGCCGGCAATCACAAGCGCCATATTTGCGGGATTATAATACGTGTTATAACATTCATACAAAATCTCTGGTGTGATCGATGCAATTGACTGATCCGTTCCCGCAATATCAATTTTAACCGGATGATTGTGATATAAATTCCCGATCAAATTAAAAAATACACGCCAGTTTGGATCATCCTCATACATTCGGATTTCCTGCCCAATGATTCCAAGCTCTTTTTGTATCGTCTCTTTTGTAAAATAAGGTGTCTGCACAAATTTTACAAGTGCTTCCACAGCAGCTTCTACCTCATTGGAAGCACTGAACAAATACGCTGTGCTCTCAAACGATGTGTACGCATTGGACACCGCACCAATCTTTGCAAAATGACGGGAAACATCACCGTCCTCATCTTCGAACAACTTGTGTTCCAAGAAATGAGCAGTACCGTCCGGAATTCGTACTTTTTCACTGTTTGCACGTACAAGCCATTCATCGGCAGAACCGTAATAGGTGCCAAACAACGCATAAACACTTGAAAACTGCGTCATTGGATATAAAAGGATACGAAGCCCTGACGCATGTGTATAAACCGAATACGATTCATCAAGCAATGCTGAAAACACGGTTTGTTTTTCTGTCATTCTTCACCCTCCTCCCCATGCAGAATATAGACAAGAGAAAAGGAAAGCGACTGTGCTGCTTTTACGATTTCTTCTTTTTTCACTTTCATAATTTGCGCAAACTGTTCCTCCGGTGTCAAATTTGTTGAAAGCAAAAGCTGTCCAAAGAAAAAGTTTTCCGCGGAAACATCCGATTCATACACGCATCGATATGCGTTTGCAAGACTTTCCACCGCATACGTGATATCCTCATCTGTAAAGTCACCGGCCTGCAGTGCTTTTACCTGCAATAAAATCGATTCTTTCGCCTGTTCACACTTGTCTGCTTCAACGCCACAATCAATCGCCATGATTCCTTTATAAGAATCATATCTGGCTGCACAATAATAACAAAGGCTTTCCTTTTCCCGAACATTTAAAAACAACTTAGACATCGGTGTACCGCCTAAAATAGAAACCGCTACACGCATTGCCGCAAGCTGTTCATCGTTTCCGCAAACAGGACTTTGAAATAACAAAACCATCTTTGCCTGCGCAACATCAAGCGTTTCCGATACAGAAGAACAAGACGTTTTCAATAAGGGCGAAACACATGAAACTTCTACCGGATCGCGTGTAATCTGTGCAAATGCGCTTTCAAACATTTGCTTGACCGGCATTGCATCCCCACATCCCACAAAGAAAATGTGTATCGGGCATGTTTTCACAAGCGACTCATATTGTACCAGTAATTCATTCCCCGAAAGAGAAGCGACCTGTTCTTTTTCTCCGTAAACGGGAATGCCATGTGACTGCCCGTTACACAAGGCACGAAGTGCACGCGAAACAGCATATGCCCGTTTTTCATTGAGCAGCGCTTCAATTGCCTCAATCAAGGATTTCTTTTCTGTTTCCACATAACGTGGATTCAACATTTTTTCTTCGATCACAGGATGCAGCAGGATGCCGCATAAAACCTCTGCCATCTCCTGACTTACCGCATCATGACCAAACGAAAAACGGTCATCAATACCCGTAATAGCGGTTGTGAGCACTTGACAGTCACCGCGCTTTTGCACACCTGATTCAATATAAGCACCATACAGATGTTCTAATTCTTTAGCAAGCGACTGATAATCCGGATATTCTCGGCTGCTGCGGCGCAGAACTTTAGAAATCAGTGCATTCTTTGCAGCTGTCTTTTTGCAAAGTGGTGACAAAAAATGCACGGAAATACGATTGGTTTTAAAACGATGGTCCTGAATTGCATGAAACCACACAGCATTTCCAATTTGATCTGTAGATAAAGGATTCAATCTGCTCTCACTCCTTTTATGCCGTTATATTATACCACGAAATCCCCCTATCGTAAACAAAAAGGCAAAGCTTTTTTAAAGCTTTGCCTTTCTTTTCCAAAACAAACTTAGAATGAAACCTCGTTTGCAATTCGATACAATTCCATATCAAATGTCTTTTTCATCTTCAATGCTTCTTGAATATCATAATCAACAACTTCAGAGTCTTTAATGCCAATCACACGATTGCCAATTCCTTGCTCCAACAGTTCTACCGCACGATATCCCATACGGGTTGCAACAACACGATCGCGAACCGACGGATTACCACCACGCTGAACATGACCAAGCACTGTACCGCGTGTCTCAATACCGGTTGCTTCTTCAATTTGACGAGAAATCTCATCGACCTTACCGATACCTTCCGCAACAAGAATGATAAAATGGTGTTTACCTAATTCACCAGCTGCACGAATCTTCTTCACAACATCATTCACATCATACTCTACTTCCGGAACAATAATGTAAGAAGCGCCGCAAGCAATACCGGTATTCAGCGCAATATGACCTGCATGACGACCCATAACCTCAACGACGCTGCAACGATCATGAGATTGTGCGGTATCACGAATTTTATCAATCATTTCAACTGCGGTATTCATCGCGGTATCATAACCGATGGTGTAATCCGTGCAGGAGATATCGTTATCGATTGTACCCGGAATACCAACACACGGAACGCCTAATCTTGAAAGATCTGCTGCACCGCGGAACGAACCGTCGCCGCCAATGACAACGATGCCGTCAATTCCCGAAGCCTTGCAGACATCAACCGCTTTCTTTACACCAGCCTCTTCTTTAAATTCCAAGCATCTTGCTGTATAAAGAATGGTACCGCCGCGATGGATGATGTCAGAAACAGAGCGCATGTTCATTTCAAACATCTCGCCGTGGATCAGTCCGTTGTATCCTCTCTGGATACCAAGCACACGAAATCCTTTTTTCAAAGCAGTTCTGACAACGGAGCGCACCGCTGCATTCATGCCAGGCGCGTCACCGCCGCTTGTCAATACGCCAATTGTCTTCTGTCCCATTACTTTTCCTCCTAAGCTATCTATATGAACATGATCTTAGACAAAATATATCTTCATTTTATCGTCTTGAAATCGAAAAGTCAACTGCTTCTGCGGGTTTTTGTCATCTAACGACAATATTATTATCACCAAACAGTTTTTTTAGTCGAATTAACAGAGAATCTGCCAACAAAACACCTGCATTTTTCAATGTGACGCTCTTTTGATCTTTGGAAAAATAAATACATACTGGCACTGGTCCAGGAAACTCATGGAGGAGCTCCGTCATTTTTAAAACGGCAGGATCACTCCGAGAACCTGCTTTTATATATAGTTTACCATTAAAAGAAGTGTCCGTCAAATCATTTCTTTTCTTTTCCCTTTCCTTTTTCAAAGAAACGGATAGATAGTCAATCACCTTTTCACAGATAAGCTTTGGCTTTTCGTCTTCTTTTAAAGATATTGTGCCCTCAATCAGTACAATACAATCAGGTGACACCAACATTTTATACTGCTCAAAAATATTTGGAAATAAAATTGCTTCCATCGAGCCTGTTTTATCTTCAATATTCAAAAAAGCCATGGTAGATTTACTTTTGGTGGTCATCTGTTTTTTGCTCTGAACGATACACAAAACGGTCACTCGCTGCCCATCCTGAACGGATGACTCTTCTGAAATGATTTCTTTGATCGGCAGTGCGCGTGGAAACGGCGGCACTTCGTCGAGCGGATGGCCGGACAAATACATTCCTGTCGCTTCCATCTCCATTGCAAGCTTTTCTTTCACAGAATAATCGCTCAGTCTTTGCTCAGGTACCGGTTTTTCTTCCGGCTGTTCTGAAAACAGCATCATTTGTCCTTCCAAATTTCTGCGTGCACTTTCCTGCACACGATCCATCATTTCCTCATAAGAAACCATCATTTCTTTGCGGTTTTCGGAAAAGCCGTCAAACGCGCCGCACTTAATGAGTCCTTCTACTGCACGCTTATTCACATCTTTTCCCTGCATCCGTTTTAAGAAATCATAAAGAGAGGAAAATGCACCGCCTTGATTTCTCTCGGTGATAATTTGTTCAATCGCACCGCGTCCGAGATTTTTGACCGCCAGCAATCCAAAGTTCAGCGCATCGCCGTTTACTGTAAACGACATCTCGCTGTTGTTAATCGATGGGGGCAGCACGCGAATTCCCTGCTCGTTACAGGCTTCCATATACTGAATGATCTTATCCGTATTATTTAATACACTCGTAAGCAGCGACGCCATATATGCCTGTTTATAATGACATTTTAGATAAGCGGTCTGATATGCAACATAGGCATAAGCTGCCGCATGCGATTTGTTGAACGCGTAAGCCGCAAAGGATGACATCTCATCAAAAATTTCATTTGCAATCTTTTCGTCCACGCCGTTTGCCACTGCGCCCGGACATTCAACAGTCCCATCCTCGTTTTTCTTCCCGTAAATAAAATACTGCCGCTCTTTTGCCATGACATCCGCTTTCTTTTTTGCCATCGCACGGCGCACAAGATCTGCACGACCGTATGAATAACCTGCCAAACTGCGGCAGATCTGCATCACCTGCTCTTGGTAGACAATACATCCATACGTCACATCAAGAATCGGTTTTAACAGCGGATGCTTATACGTCACACGGTCCGGATGATGGCGGTTTTCAATATACCGTGGAATCGACTCCATCGGTCCCGGACGATACAATGAGATCACTGCGATAATATCCTCGATCGATTCCGGGCGCAATTCACGAAGCACCCGTTTCATTCCCGCAGACTCAAACTGGAACACGCCTTCTGTATCTGCCTGTGAAAACATCGCAAACACTTTTTTATCGTCAATCGGAATGTTTGCGACACGAAACGCCGGTTCTGTTTTTCGAATTTCCTTTTCACAGTGATCGATTACCGTCAGGTTGCGAAGCCCTAAAAAGTCCATCTTTAAAAGGCCCAATTCCTCTAATGTGGTCATCGTAAACTGCGTGACAATCGAGTCCTCATTCTTTTGCAGCGGGACATAATCACTCGCTTCATCACGTGTAATCACAACACCTGCCGCATGTGTGGACGCATGGCGAGGCATCCCCTCAAGCTTTTTCGCAAGTGTAATAAGCTCTGTATTTTGCGTGCTTTCCGCACAAATGGTACGAAACTCTTTTGATTCCTCAAGCGCACGCGAAAGCGTCATATTGATTGAGCCGGGGACTGCCTTTGCAATCCGATCAACCGCTTGATACGGCATGCCGAGCGCACGTCCCACATCTCGAATCGCACCCTTTGCCGCCATTGTTCCAAACGTAATAATCTGCGCGACATGATCGCTCCCATATCGCCGCACCACATAATCGATGACCTGCTGACGTTTTTCCACACAGAAATCGATATCAAAATCCGGCATACTGACACGTTCCGGATTTAAAAAGCGTTCAAACAAAAGGCCGTACCGCATCGGATCAATGCCTGTAATTCCAATCGCATAGGCCGCAAGGCTGCCGGCGCCCGAACCACGTCCGGGGCCTACCGGGATATCATGTTCTTTTGCGTAGCGAATAAAATCCCATACAATCAAAAAATAATCGACATACCCCATCTTCGTAATGACGGAAAGCTCATATTCAAGCCGGTCTGTCAGCGCCTTTGTTACATTCCCGCCATATCGTTTCCGCAGTCCGCGATAGCAAAGATTTTTAAAATATTCCGTATTGTCCGAAACACCTTCGATTGTAAAGCGCGGCAGTTTAGTTTGACCGAATACAATCTCCACATTGCACTTCTCTGCGATACGCACCGTATTCTCGATCGCTTCAGGCACATCCGAAAACAGCGATGCCATTTCATCGCCGTTTTTTACATAAAACTCTTCCGTGGGAAATTCCATCGCATTTCCCTCGCCTAAAACGGTATTGGTTTGAATACACATCAATACTGCCTGCGTCTTGGCATCCTCTTTCTCAAGATAATGACAGTCGTTTGTCGCTGCCATCGGAATAGAAAGCTCACGTGCAAGACGTTTTAATAACGGCAGGATTCGACGCTGTTCATCAATGCCGTGATCCTGCAATTCGATATAATAATCTTCACCAAAGAGTCCTTTATAAAAAAGCGCTGCTTCTTTAGCACGGTCATAGTCATTTGCCGAAAGCGCACGCGGGATTTCTCCGGCCAGACATGCGGACAGACAGATCAAACCCTCATGGTATTGCGTAAGCAATGCACGGTCCACACGCGGACGGTTATAGAACCCGTCAATATATCCATAAGACACAAGTTTCATCAAATTATGATAGCCCGTTTCATTTTTACATAACAATAAAAGATGATACGGGCTGCTGTCCACTTTATGCACCTTATCAAACCGGGTGCGCGGCGCAACATAGACCTCACAGCCTAAAATCGGTTTGATTCCCGCCTTTTTGCAGGCTTTATAAAATGCGATGACACCGTACATATTGCCATGATCGGTAATCGCCGCGGCTGTTTGTCCAATCGATGAAAGGCGCTCAACCAAGCGATCGATCACACAGGCACCATCAAGCAAGCTATATTCCGTATGCAGATGCAAATGAACAAAATCACGCATCGGCTATACTCCTTTCTCTTATTCTTCAAACGATTCGCGCAGCTCATCCGCGATCTTTGAGAGCCGTGAAAGCCGGTGGTTCATACCGCTCCGACTGACTGTTCTGCCCGAAAGACAGCAAAGTTCTGAAAGGGTTGCATCTGGATTTGCGAGCCGCAGAAGTGCCGCTTCCTGAAGCGGAATCGGTAAACTGTCGAATCCCACGGTATCTTTAATATATTTAATCTTCTGCACCTGCGCGAATGCAGCATTCACTGTTTTCTCAATGTTAGCGGTTTCACAATTCGTCACACGATTGACCTGATTACGCATTTCTTTTTCAATTTTCAAATTCATCAGTGACATTGTGCTGTGAACCGCACCAATGCGTGTCAATGTATCCTCAATCTGCGCGCTTTCCTTGGCATAAACAATCATTTGTCCTGCACGGGATGTCACTTTAAAATGCAGATTGTTTTCTAAAAGCAATGCGCAAAGCGCCTGTGCGAGCGCCTCGTTCGGCGCGCGAAACTCCAAGTGATACTCCTTTTGCGGATCGCTCATCGAACCGCATGCAAGATAAACACCCCGCAAAAAAGCCTCCATACAGCATGGATTTGGGAAAAAGCGGCGATTCAATGTTCCTTTGTCCCATGCAATGTCATGTAATTCGAATTGGTCAATTAAGCGGGATACATCACGTGAATCCTCAACGGTTACCATATAAAACGGACGTTTTCCGGATTCAGGTTCATGAATTGTCAAAATCGCACCAGTCATCTCAATAACACGGGTCGCAAACAACTCAGCCGCATCGTCACTTTCGGTCGAAAATAAAATTTTATTTCCCTGTACACACTTTCCATACAAAAGCATCCCGTAAAGTGTCGCACCCAAACAGAACGAGCAGCCGTTTTTCGCGGCTGCAAGTTCTTTTTTCACATCTGCCGAAAACGACATTGCCTTCTTCCTCCCGTTTATGTTTTGGAAATATCACGGTGGTTGACCGAAACACTCAATCCCTGATCAGAAAAATGTTTATATAATTTTTCCGCAAATGTAACTGAACGATGCTTGCCGCCTGTACATCCAAATGCAATCGTCAATTGACTCTTTCCTTCTTTCATATAAAGCGGAATTAAATAGTCCATTAAGTCGATCAGTTTTTGCAAGAGCAATACGGACTGCGGCCACGCCATCACATATTCGTTCACATCCGCATCCAAACCTGTTTTATATTTCAATGAATCAATATAAAACGGATTTGGCAGACACCGTACATCGAATACAAGATCCGCCTCCGCCGGCGAACCATATTTAAAGCCAAACGACATACAGTTGATACGCATAGAAGCGGACGGATTTTCTAAAAACAGCGTATTGATCCGCTCGCGGAATTGTGCCAACGCCATATTGGACGTATCGATGATGTAATCAGCACGCGCCCGAAACGGGATCAGCAATGCACGCTCTGCTGCAATCGCACGCTCTAAGGATGCATCATTTGAATCAATGAGCGGATGACGACGGCGTGTCTCCTTAAATCGGCGCAGCAGGATCTCATCGCTGCAATCAAGAAATAACAGTTTATAATCAATTTTTAGCTGATGCATCAAATCAAGTTCCGACTGAAAGTCGTTAAACAGCGTACCGCCGCGTACATCAGACACAACAGCAACTTTTGTCATTTTGCCGCCGGACTGCAATGCAATTTCAGCAAAACGAGAAATGAGTTTCGGCGGCATATTATCCACACAGAAAAATCCAATATCCTCAAGCGCATCAACTGCACGTGATTTTCCTGCACCTGAAAGTCCTGTCACAATCAAAAAATCCATCTGTCGTTCCTCCCACTCTGCTGTCAAAATCCAAGATGAATGACTTCACATTCCAACGAAAATCCAGTTTGTTCTTTCACAACACACTGCACATGATGGATCAGTGCTTCCATATCGGCTGCCGTCGCATGATTGGCGTTAATTAAAAAGCCGCTGTGTTTTTCGCTGACCTGCGCACCGCCGATTGTGTATCCCTTTAATCCACACTGTTCAATTAAGGCGGAAGCATACCCTCCTTTTGGCCGTTTAAAGGTACTTCCTGCACTCGGCTTATCAAGTGGTTGTTTTGAAGTTCTTCTGCCGATATAATCATCCATTCGCGCCTGAATTGCTTCCTTGTCATCGGGATGCAGTGCAAATGATGCTTCTAAAATAATACGTTTTGTGCCTGTAAAACAGCTGTGACGATAAGACAAATCAAGGTCCTTTGCGGAAAATGTACGCAATGTACCGTCCTCTTCTAAAAAGGTGCAGCTTTCGATGGCGTCTTTGATCTCTCCGCCGTATGCACCGGCATTCATGTAAACCGCACCGCCCAGAGAACCGGGAATGCCCCATGCAAACTCAAGTCCTGAAAGCGCATGAGATGCAGCGAATGCACAGAGTTTTGACAGTGAAACACCTGCACTACATCTTACAATATGATTCTCAAGTGAAATATCACGGAGTGACTGTGTAAAAATTAAAACACCCTCATACCCCTTGTCGCTTGCCAAAATATTCGAACCGTTTCCAAGAACAAAATACGGTGCATCGGCCTCACACAGCCATTTCATAACAAATTGAAGCTGGTGCACAGTTTCCGGAAAAACGCCCAGTGGACAAGGTCCTCCAATTTGAAATGTTGTATAATCACGCAAATGAATGTTTTCTTTATATGGAATTGCTTCTTTGTTTAAAATTTCTACCAATTTGTCGAACATAATTTGCTCCTTATTCGATCAACAGATTATTTTCTTTCATTATACTTTATGCAAGCAAAAAGCGCAAATACAATTCATTAAAAAGATTTTGAATGTTTCACGATTTTTGCTATACTAAAGAAAGAATCCATTTCGGAGGAATGTTCATGCGCATCATCTATCCGCACAATAAGCACTATCTCACATTTGACACCGCAATGAAACAACGCTTTGGTCACAAAATGATCAAACTCTGCCTAAACGCCGGTTTCACCTGTCCAAACCGTGACGGAACAGCCGGCACCGGTGGATGTATCTACTGTACTGCATCAGGAAGCGGTGACTTTGCAGGAACTCCTACACAATCCATTACTGAGCAGCTCCGCACAGAAGCCAAACGAATGCAAAACAAGTGGCCGGACGAACATTATATTGCCTATTTTCAAGCGAACACAAACACTTACACAACACCGGAACATCTATTATCTCTTTGCCGTGAAGCAGCTGCGTTTCCGGGCGTTGAGGCAATCTCGATCGCAACACGTCCGGACTGTCTGCCACCTGAAATGATCAACTGTCTTCAAACGATTTCAGAACAAATTCCACTTTTTTTAGAATTAGGTCTGCAAACTGTGTTTGACAAAACCGCAGAGAGAATTCACCGAGGGTATCCTTTCGAAACGTTTTTAAGCGGATATGCTGCACTTTGTGCAAAACAGATTCCCGTGACCATCCATCTGATTAACGGTCTGCCGGGCGAATCCCCACGCAAATGCTTACCTCAGCGAAGACAGTCGCCTCACTTCGTCCGTTTGGTGTCAAACTGCACATGCTTCATGTCATGGAAAATACACCGCTCGCCGTACAATATCATGCAAATCCGTTTCCACTGTTATCAAAAGAAGAATATGTTGCGCTCGTCTGTCAGCAAATCGCTGGATTCCATCCGGATACAGTGATTGAACGCTTAACCGGTGACGGTGACCGCCGTCATCTGATCGCACCACGGTGGACAACTGATAAGCGCGGCGTTTTAGGCGCTATTGATTGTTTTTTTCGTGACCATGATTTATTTGAAGGTGACTGCTTCTCTGTATAATTTCGCATATTGTTCCCATACTACATTTAGAATTTGTAAAAAGGCGGGAACCATCATGCCAAATGAATTAAGACAAACCGCTGCAATGGAAGATCTTCTTCGATTCGAGCAGTTCATGGCCATCCTGTATCGACGTCATAGTGCAGAATGCCGCGATCAACAAACGAAAATTGCACTGGAACGTCTTTCCGCTTCCCATCAAAACCAATATGACACGCTGTTAAAACAATTAAACTAACGAGGTGAATGAGGTGCCGGTTTCTTATATACAAACAGAAGAATCTTTTTTATTTGAAGAGATGCTTCGGCTTGAATACGCACTCATGACACAATATATTCAGCTGTGTCATGTGGTGGGTGATGCGGAATTTTTAAAAACGATGTTGGATCAGACAATTACCTCTTACTTTGAAGTGAAAAAGGAAATTGAAAATCGAAGTCCCGTAAAAAATTAAAAAGAAAAAGAACCGGAAATCCGGTTCTTTTTTTGTACGCATTCTCTATTTAATAAAAAAGATTGATCTGACATAAGTCGGCAAATAGAATATATAAATCCGAAAACTTATCGGCTGCATATTTCGCAGTGTCACTGTGCACGACACCTAAAGAAGGACCGTCATACAACGGAAGCGTCAAAGAAACGGATGTCCCTTGATTCACTGTACTGGTAATCGCAACAGAACCGTTATGCAGTGCCATAATCTCCCGTACAATCGGAAGACCAAGCCCCATTCCCATCCGTTCCTCAGGAACTGCCGTGCGATGACTTGTATAAAATGGTTCAAACACACGATCAAGCTCTTCCTGTGCGATTCCATCGCCTTCATCCCGTACCGTAATCACCGCACGTCCCTTTATCGTACGAAGAGAAATGGTGATTTTTGAATCTTGCGGAGAGAAGCACGCGGCATTTGACACAAGATGAAACACTGCTAAAGATAAAAGACGTGAATCGAATGCCACTGCAACCGCATGTTCCTCTGTTTCAAATACAATCTCATATTCGGTTTTTCGGAAAAACGATCGAAGCGCCGCACAAATATCGGATAAAAACGATTCCAGAAACTGCGGCGTTAACGTACAGGACATCCGCTTGTTGACCAGCAAATAATAATCGTTTGCCGGCATGATACCACGTAAAATCGCATAGCATTCTCTTGCAGCAGCATTTAAATAGGCACGTTCTCTTGCATAGGTCTCCCCTTGCATTCCGCAGGAAAGCACAGAAAGAATATTTAAAATATTCGATACAGGTGAGCGATATCGGTCACTGATCTGTGCGATCAAATCACCTGAGTCTTTTTTAGTTGTTTCATCATTTGAAAATATTCCTAAAAACACGCCTGACGTTTGGGTTGGCAGCAGCAGGAGTGTCGTATTTTTTAGAAAAAGCTCGAATTTTGTCGAAAAAAAGGGCGCATTTTGACACAGTGTCGATTCTGCACGTACGAACTCTTCACCTAACGCAGGAAACAAATCATATAATGTTTGTCCTACTTTCACCGGTGCATTTCCATTTTTGATAACACATAGATGCGAATCACACAAAAATGCCGCTATTTTTTCCGAATCCAAAATCCAGTCTATGAAATCGCAGGAAGCTTCCATATTGCACCTCATATTAGACTTTATTTTGTACGGATTGATATAAATTTATTATATCGTATTTCAAAAGGTTTGTAAATTCTTTTTCCTTTTAACCCTATTCTGTGTCCAAATTTTCGAATTATTCCGTGCAATGGATAAAAAAATATTGTTAAATCGATCACAGAGGCTTGCCTTTATCGCCAAAATGGTATAGAATAAACGTGTAATACAATTACAGGAGGTTTTATCATTATGGCTGTTAAAGTTGCTATTAACGGTTTTGGACGCATTGGTCGTCTCGCATTCAGACAGATGTTCGGCGCTGAGGGTTACGAGGTTGTTGCTATCAACGATCTGACCAACCCGAAAATGCTCGCTCACCTGCTGAAATACGACTCTGCTCAGGGCAGATACGCTCTGGCAGACAAAGTCGAAGCAAAAGAGGACGCAATCGTCGTTGACGGTAAAGAGATCAAAATTTACGCAAAACCCAACGCTGCAGAGCTGCCGTGGGGCGAAATCGGTGTTGACGTTGTGCTTGAGTGCACTGGCTTCTATACGAAGAAAGACAAAGCACAGGCTCACATCGACGCAGGTGCAAAAAAAGTTGTTATCTCTGCACCGGCTGGTAATGATCTGCCGACCATCGTTTACAGCGTAAACGAGAAAACCCTGAAACCGGAAGACACCATCATTTCGGCTGCTTCCTGCACCACCAACTGCCTCGCTCCGATGGCTGACACCCTCAACAAACTCGCTCCGATCGAAAAAGGCTTCATGACCACAATCCACGCTTTCACAGGCGATCAGATGGTTCTCGACGGCCCGCACAGAAAAGGCGATCTGAGAAGAGCTCGCGCTGCTGCTGTCAACATCGTTCCGAACTCCACCGGCGCTGCAAAAGCAATCGGTCTGGTTATTCCGGAACTGGCTGGCAAACTGGACGGCGCTGCACAGCGTGTTCCGGTTCCGACAGGTTCTTTGACTGAGCTGACCGCTGTTGTCAACAAAGCTGTTACAGCTGACGAAGTTAACGCTGCAATGAAAGCTGCATCTTCTGCTTCCTTTGGTTACACAGAAGAAGAACTCGTTTCTTCCGACATCATCGGCATCACCTACGGTTCTCTGTTCGACGCAACTCAGACCAAAGTTACTCCGCTTGGCGAAGACAAAACTCTGGTTAAAGTTGTTTCCTGGTACGACAACGAGAACTCCTACACAAGCCAGATGGTCAGAACAATCAAATACTTTGCTGAATTGGCATAGGATTTGCATTGTAAAAAATAACAGCCGCAAGGCTGTTATTTTTTTATCTGAAAAAAGCGCAGGGATTTTTCCCTGCGCTTTTTATATATCTTTTTCCATTGAAACGATCGTATAAACAACCCCATCTGTTGTTTGTTTAGATGTGCGAATCGATGAAAAACCGGATTTTTTCCAAAATGCCATTCCACTCTCGTTCGTTTCATAACAGCCAAGCTCTAACCGCGAAAGTCCGCACGTACTTGCTGCTTGTTCAATCATTGAAAGAAGCATGGTTCCCACTCCGTATCCGTGCCGACTGCCTGACACAATCAAAAATCCGAGATATCCAGTCATTTCATCCGGATATTTCTCCACAAAATCAATGACCGCAAGATCTCCGTGCTCATCTGATACGAGTACATATGTCTTGTCTGCAAGTGTTTTTCCCGGCGGCAGCATAGTAATATCCGCTTTACATTCGTCCGCATCGACCGGATGCGACTGTACACATAAAAAATAGTCCGGATTGGATTCAAACAAAGTAATCACGCGAGGAAGATTATTCATCGTAATTCGTTCGACGTGCATTGGCGCACATAACGCACAGAATGTTTCGTAAAACATGGGCACATTTCCCCCTTACGATAGCACGGCAAATGCCTCTTTGATATGTGAAACCGGCAGCAGTTCAAGATTTAATCCCCGAAGCTGTGCAAGCTGTGACACGGCAGATTTTGGTACGATTGCCCGGCAAAATCCAAGCCGCTGCGCTTCCTTCACTCGTTCTGCCAAATTGTGAACACTGCGAATTTCACCGCCCAAACCAATTTCACCGAACGCGATCAAATCGTCGTCGACTGCACGATCACGCAAACTGGACACAAGTGCGAGTGCCACCGGCAAATCGGCCGCCGGATCATCAAGCCGCAGACCACCGACGACGTTAATATACACATCAAGCGTGCCAAAGAAAAAGCCCGCACGTTTTTCAAGTACTGCCAAAAGCAAATTCATACGGTTATAGTCAAAGCCATTCGCTGTTCGGCGCGGTGTACCAAATCCTGTTTTTGTAACAAGCGCCTGTACTTCGGCAAGAATCGGACGGCTGCCCTCAAGAATGCAGGCCACGCAACTGCCCGAAACACCTTGTGGTCGTCCGGAAATTAGTGTAAGCGATGGATTGGGTACTTCACGAAGCCCCTCATCTCCCATATCAAACATCCCGATCTCATTTGTAGAGCCATAACGGTTTTTCACTGCACGCAGAATTCGATATGAAATATTGCGCTCCCCTTCAAAATAGAGCACGCAGTCCACAATATGTTCAAGCACTTTCGGTCCGGCAATGGCACCATCTTTATTGACATGACCGACAATCAAAATCGGAATATTTTCTGATTTTGCCACACGCAAAAACGCATTGGTGCTTTCACGCACTTGTGTAATGCTTCCGGGTGATGATGTTACAGACGGAATGCACATCGTTTGAATCGAGTCAATCATTACAAGATCCGGCTTCTTTGCCAAAATCGTATTGATAATCGTTTCCACATCCGTAGAAGCGAGCACCAAAAGCCCTTCTGCTGTTACATGAAGCCGATTTGCACGCAATTTTAACTGACGAGCCGATTCCTCACCGGATACGTATAAAATGGTCAATTCCCTTCCCAGATGCTCACAGATCTGAAGCAGCAACGTTGATTTTCCGATACCGGGATCGCCACCCAAAAGCACAAGCGATCCTTTGACAATCCCACCGCCCAACACACGGTCAAGTTCTCCGATTCCGGTATAAAATCGGATCTCATCTCTCTCATCAATTTCAGAAAGTGAGCGAATATCCTGTGCGTGTGCACCTTGCGGACGAATTTGAATTTTTGAGGATACTGCTGGCGCAGGTGCGCTCTTTACAACTTCCTCAAAGCAGTTCCAGTTTCCGCACTCCGGACATCTGCCAAGCCATTTCACCGTTTCATATCCGCATTGATTGCATACAAACTGTGTCCTTGATTTTGCCAACGTTATCCCTCTTTCATTTTCCTTTTGCGTAATAAGTAAGTATTCCCTGATATAGTGTCAGCGCCACCGCTTTTCGATAAGCGGGATCTTGAAGATTTTTGCTTTCTTCTGGATTTGACAAAAAGCCGCATTCTGCTAACACAATCGTGTTTTGCGCCTCATAAATAATATAAACGCTGCTTGTCGCAGTTTTGACTTCACGCTCGTTTTCGGGTTGAAGTGTTTGCCGAAATGATGCCTGCAAACATTCAGCAAGCACACGGCTCTCTTCATTTTTAGGTCCGGCAAACATTTGTGCTCCGTGATATTTTGATTCACCAAAATGATTCTGATGAACCGAAATAACGGTTGCGTTTGGATGTTCCTGTATAATCGACAGCCGCTTTTTTAAATCAGATGTTTTTTTCTCTGCAACCGTATGACAATTTTCATCATGCAGGGAACAATCGGTATCTCTTGTAAGCGTTACGGAAAACCCGCTCGCACTCAGCAGATCCCGAAGCGTCAGTACAATATCTAAGTTGATGTCCTTCTCCGCCGTCCCATCCGCAGAAACGGCGCCCGGATCAAGTCCACCATGTCCGGCATCCAAAACAATCTCTTTTTTCTCCGCAGAAAAAACATTGACTTGTGCCACCGCATGAACAAGTGCGGCAGCACAAAACAGTCCCACACAAACAATTGCCAATACACCGCGTCGGATTCGCACGACTCGTGTGATCATAAAAGAAAACGCCTCCTTCCGCCGATGCACTTCATATGATTCGCATCGCTATCTATATGGAAGCAGGCGTTTTTTTATTCGTGTTTATCTGATTTTTCCTTCCGATAAACCAATTTCTGCTTAATTGAAATATCATATGTTCCCATCACATAACCAAATTCACCGATTAACACAGGAATCAATGAGCAGAGTGCAATCAAAAAGATCTGCCAATACGAAAACTCCGGTAAATAAATCGATGGATTGATCAAATTGATAATGGGCCAAATTTCTGCATTTATTATTTTGTACGGCATAATAAAATTAAAGAAAAGGCCGAATTTTGAAAGGATAAACGCCAGCGAAATCACAATAACCGGAATCATCCCGGCAACACCGTAAACCAACCCTTTCCAGCGATACAGCACTGTATGTCCAAAATTTGCAGCATTCAAATCGCGGTGGCCGGCATTCCACATAGTTCCGTAAACAGGATAGCTGTAGACAAACAAAATCACCGGAATCAATACATAAATTCCGTTTCCCTGAAACAACGATGATAATCCAAAACAAAAAATAAACGCAATAATGATTCCTCCAATATGACTGAGAAAAAATGCTGATGCGGTTTTTATAAACAGTTTTCTTGCCGACTGTTTTTCTTCATTCTGCTTCATATGTTTCAATCCTTTCCTGTTGTTTTCGGTTTCTCTGATATAAATATAACTGACATTTAAGCATACCGTTATAAAGTTTGCGGCGCTTGTCTGCTTTCTTTCCGTACAGCGTTTCAAACTGTTCATCCGGCGTAATAATTGCTTTTGCTGCATCGGAAGAAGAAAACGCTTTTCCCATCACGCGATAAAGTTCCCGTGCCTCTTCCTGTTCAAGCATGCGCTCACCATATGGCGGATTTGCCGCAATTAAGGTGATATCATCTCGTAAAGCAAGCGAGCGAATATCCTTTTGTCCAATCAGCATTCTTGAAAAGACACCCGCCTTTTTGGCATTTTCTTTTGCAAGCGCTACACTTTCAGGATCAATATCGGACCCGTAAGCGAAGAATGTAATATCCCGCCGCACCTGATCGATTCCCCGCTGCCGCTCCTGCCGCCACACCGATTCATCAAACATTCCAAAATTCTGTGCGGCAAACTTGCGTTTTAATCCCGGTGGAACATTCAGCGCTTTCATTGCAGCTTCAATCAAGATGGTTCCCGAACCACAAAACGGATCACACAGTACCGTATCGGGATACACTCGAATCAAGTCAAGCATTCCTGCCGCTAAAGTTTCTTTGATCGGCGCTGCATTTGCATTCACACGATATCCGCGTTTATGGAGTCCTGCGCCAGAGGTATCAAGCATCACTGAAACCTCGTCATGATAAATAGAAAACTGAATTTGATGCAGCGCACCTGTTTCCGGAAACCAATCCATTTTATAATGATGCCGGAGCCGCTCCACCATTGCCTTCTTAATAATCGCCTGACAATCCGGTACACTCATCAGCTTGGATTCAAGCGCCCATCCTTTTACAGGAAATGCATCACGTGAACCAATATACTCCTCAATCGGAAGTGCACGCACATGGTCAAACAGCTCTGAAAATGTCTGCGCACGAAAGGTTCCGATCTCTATGAGAACGCGTTCGGCAGTACGCAGCCCAATGTTGGCACGTGCCATCATGTTCGCGTCGCCCGTAAACGCCACTTTTCCATTGTACGCTTTTACGTTGTCTGCACCCATCCGCCGCAGTTCCCCTGAAAGAACACTTTCAAGACCGAATAAGCACGGACAAACAAACTGATAGGTTGTCATGCGTTTCCTCCATTCCGATGATCTCTTACTATTGTTCCGTTAATGAAAACCATCTCCGGCGACGCATCCACAGATAACGGATCAGCAGAAAACACGCAAAAATCTGCATCTTTTCCGGCTTTTAAAGAACCGACACGATGATCAATTCCCACAATCTGAGCCGCACGGATTGTAATGCTTTCCAATGCCGCCTTACTGGAAAGTCCTTCTTTCCGGCAAATTGCAGCAGATAACGGCAGATATTGAATCGGAATGACCGGATGGTCTGTACATATCGCCGCTTGGATTCCATGTGACTCCAAAATCCCTGCATTTTTAGGAGTTAATCCTTTTAATTCTGGCTTCGATCGATCGCAAATAATGGGACCTGTAATGATTTTTGCATCCCGCTCTGCCAGCAAATCTGCAATTTTATATCCTTCTGTCGCGTGAACAATGACTGCATCCAGCGAAAACTCTTTGGCAATCCGCAGCGCCGTCATGATATCATCCGCACGATGGGCATGCATAAACGCCTTTAATTCTCCTTTTAATACCGGAATCAGCGCTTCGCACTTCTCATCAAATTCTGGCTCATCCAATTCATCATCTTCCTCGGCACGGCGAATATCTTCAATATAATTGCGTGCCTTTTGCAGCTGCTTGCGAATCAGTGCAGCAGTTGCCATTCGTGTCATCGGAGACATATTCTTCGCATTATATGAAACTTTCGGATTTTCACCAAATGCAAATTTCATCCCAACCGGATCAGCAAACGCCATATCTTCCATACAGCGTCCAGCCGTTTTCATTGCAAGCCACTGTCCACCGATCGGATTTGCAGAACCAGGACCAGTGAGTACCGTTGTCACACCGGCGTCAACGGCTTCCCCAAAGCAGTCATCCAAAAAGTTCACTGCATCAACTGCACGCATTTGCGGTGTAAGAGGATGTGTTTCTTCGTTTACATCTTCTCCTTCAAAGCCAAGACCGTCTTCACAAATTCCAATATGGCAGTGCGCATCAATAAATCCCGGATACACGCTTTTTCCCTGTAAATCAATCGCATCTTCTTCAATTGACGCCAGTTCTGTCATTGGCCCAACGGCCTTGATGACTGTACCCTCAGTGATAATGTAGCCATCTTGATAAACGTCGCCTTCCATTGTATAAATCATGCCATGAATGAGCTGCATGTTGTTTCCTCCGTCTGTTTTTTAATGTAATGGTATTATATCATAATCTGAATGATGTGCAAACTGTAACCGCACAGCTTTTTCCCCATCTGCACAAAGCGATACGAACATACCGATTGGCAGCGCATAGGAATCACTTCCATGTCCAACTGTCTGTGTTTTTGCAATCGTCAAAGATGAATCTCTTACAACAGAACGCAAAAGACGTTGTGGTGCATCTTTGCCACATATCCGCTCTAATTCTGTAAACGTACCAAGCAGTACACCACTCACTTTCGAAAATACACCCATACACAAAAGTTGATCAAAATATGCACGAATGCGGTTTTCATCTCCGCTTCTGGACTCCAAAAGAAGTACAGCATCTTCGTACGCTGGGAAATATGGTGTCCCTGCAAGTTTTAAAAGGCAGCGAATATTTCCGCCGATCAATACACCTGTCATTTTCTCTCCCTGCACAAACGACCATTCGGGTGAAAAAAGCATGTTACTTGCTTCATGCAAAAAAGAGGAAAATCGTTTTATCTGGACATCAGCATCTTTGCCGATCAAATTCTTTACAGAGTAAAGCACTGACGGCACACCCGTCATCTGATAAACTGCATTGAGAAGTGCAGTCACGTCACTGTATCCAAAAATCAGTTTGGGATACGCAGAAAAAGCCCCAAAGTCAAGATACGGCAGGATTCCATTTGTAAGATCACCGCCTGACACGTCAAAGATCACAGAAACCGATGGATCACGCATCATTTGTAAAAGTGCATCTGCCTTTTTCTTCATTGAATTCTCACAACGAAAATCAGAAGAAAACAACGCAGTACTTCGCACACAAGAAAGTCCCATAGAGGCAAAAACCTGACAGAGCTTCTCAATTTGAGGTACAAAAGAATCCGGTAACGGATCAGAACAACAAACGATTCCCGCTTTCTTCCACTGGTTCATCGTATGCTCCCTCCATTCACCGGATTTTCTCCTATCATTTTACTTCTGTATTCTTTTTTCCAAACAGCCGCTCTTTTAATTTCTCACTGGAAAAGACAAAAGAAATCAATACACCAACTACACAAACAAGAATGCCGATAATCAATTCCCATCCTCCGCGATATGCATCTGCGATAGAAATTTTATTAAAGATTGTCGGGATTGATCCAATCACAAACCCAAGAATTGCAAAATAAGTTGCCTGTGGAAATTTTACAATCAGCCAGTTAATAATTTTAGAACCAAACAAAATTCCAAGCACTACTCCGATTGCAACCGAAAGAAGCATTAAAATATTCAGTTCTGCAATCGCAGTAATAACGGCATTATATGTTCCCAAAAGCAGCATGACAAAGCTTCCGCTCAGTCCCGGAATAATCATGCTGATTGCTGCAATCGCACTGAAAACAAGCAGCTTAACAAACAAAAATACATCAAGTGAACGGACAATGACGCTCTCACCTTCCGGTGACAGGAAAATCATCGAAATCATCATTGCAAGCGTTACAAAAAAAGGAATCAGATTGCGAATTTTAAATCCGCCTTCCACTGATTTTCCAAAAATCATCGGAATGCTGCCCACAATGACACCGACAAAAAACAGATTGGTTGCCATATAATAATTATCTAACAGCCAAGTTAAACCTTTACTTAGCAGCAAAATCGCTGCGCACGCGCCAAGTCCAATCGGAAGAAGAAAAAGAATACTCTTTTTAAATTCTTTACGGATATTACTGATTGAAGCAATTAAACGGTCAAACACGCCAAAAACAACTGCCATCGTTCCGCCACTGACACCCGGAATGATGTTTGCCAAACCAATAATCATACCAATCAAAAAAACTGAATATTCTCCATAAATCCTCCTGCACATTTATATTCTTATGATTCTGCCGTACTCGTTTTCATAAAATGGACAACACCCGTCTGTTTTAAATAGACAATACCACTTGTCTCTCGTTTTGTTACAAACGTTTTTGACTGCCAAACCATTGGCAAAAACACATAATCCGAAAGAAGCATTTTTTCCGCTTGCTGACACAATGAAAGCGCCTCACTTGATTGGTCGGCTTGATTTGCCTCACTCAAAAGCGCATCAAATGCTGTATTTTGATAGCCGCTTATATTAGAAGACGAGGTTGATGAGTAATACGACAAATACGAAGTGGCATTGTTGTCCCCGGAAGTCAGACACACAACCGCTAAGTCATAATTTCCGCTTTTGAGCTTCTCATTATACTCAGTCTCCGGTAGTGTTTCGATACTTAAAAACAAAGATAAATCTCGCTGTAAAATCTGCGAAATATCAGAAAAATAAGATGCAATATCTACTTCATGAGATTCGCATACTAGCAGCTTTGCTCCGGAAATCCCATCTTTAGCAAGTTCCTGCAATCCTTTTTGATAAGCCGTATATGCAGCTGCCGAATCAATTGTATCATTTAATACAAGCGGTTCATACGACTGTCCAAAGATCATTGCATCTTCAGGAATCATCGTATTCGTAGAATACAAATACGATGGAAGCTTCTGTGCATATACCGACCGGTCAAAACACAGTGAAACCGCCTTACGAATCTGCGCATTTGCAAATGGACCGGATGATACATTAAACTGAATCCCCCATACCGTATCTTTCATATGGGAAATAGAATATTCTGATTCTGAAAGTGTTTGTGCCTCTTCTCCAGAAAGGAATGCCGCACTAATTACATCATCATCCAACCGTTCAATATCAGGAGCATCATCTTTTTGTGGAATGCGCAGTCGAACTGTATCGGCATAGATATCTTCCGTTGTATGATACGTTGTGTTCTTATCCAGTCGAATGGACGACGACTCATCCCAAGAACCAATTCGATACATTCCATTCGAACGGATGGTTGTACGGCTCAGTCCATATCGACCGTTTGTTGATTCAAAAAACTCACGATTACATGGCATCGCATATGTCGATGCAAGCAAATTCGGAAAATAGTCAATTGGTGTTTCCAACTCAATTACAAGTGTTTTTTCATCTACCGCCGAAACACCGATCGACTCTGGCGACAATTTCCCCTCATGAATTTCCTGCGCATTTTTTATGCAATAAAAACGCTCTGCCGCAGGTGATTTTGTCTGCGGATCTAATAAACGTGTAAATGCAAACACAAAATCATCCGCTGTGACCGGTACCGTTTTTTCATTTTTATCTTCATCCAGATATGTCCAAACGGCATTTTCTTTGATCGTAAAAGTATATCGTTTTTGATCTGCGGAAATTTCAGGTTCTTTTTCCGCAACCCCTAATACAGGCGTCCCCGTTTCATCAAAACGGTAAAGGCCTTCCATTGTTGCATATAAAACAGTAAACGCAGATGCAGTCGATGCTGTCTGCGGATCAATATTGCTGGGATTCTCCTGTAAACCATACGAAAGCACAATCGGTTCAGAGGTATCATTACACGAACACAAACAAAATGTCAAACAGATTGCCAGAAGGAACGCAAAAACGCGCTTCACCGACATCTCCTCCCCTTTTTCATAAGATACCATTATTTATGATATCATCCCATTACATAAATAGCAATGAATTTTTCGTAAATGATCAAAGAGAATCCGTGTTTTCCTTTGTTTTTGCGTATTACAATGTGTAGAGTACCGGTTTATTCTGTTCAAGTGACGCTTGCACATCGATCAACCGTTGATTTTCACTGCCACGGAATGGAAGTGTCAAATTCCGCTGTTCCATCAAAAAGCGTCCGTCCACTAAAACATCACAGTACGACAATAACTCTCTTGCAAACAGAATGGTTCCACTAACTAGTTCTTCAAACGTATAGCCAGAATAAACCCATACATTCTTACCCAGCGCTTTCACTTCACTCGCCAATACAGAAAGCGCTTCTGCTTGACAAAAAGGCTCGCCACCTGAAAGTGTTACACCACATTGAAGCGGATCTTCTTTAAATTTTTGGATCAAACGTTCTACTGTGTCCTCATATCCGCCAGAAAAATCGTGTGTCTGCGGATTATGACATCCCGGGCAATGATGCGGGCATCCCTGTACGAATACTGTCATACGGATTCCCTTTCCATCTACGATCGAATCACCGATCACACCGCTTAAACGAAGGCTGTGTTTTGTTTCCATAGGTTTCCTTTTCTCCTTTCAAAACAAAATCCCTCCGATTGGGAGGGATTTTGTTTTTAGATGCTGTGTTTTACGCGGTCTCTTTCTTCTGCGCGTTTTCCGTTATTAAAACGATCCAATGTACCTACCAGATAGCCAGTAATTCTACGGATTCGTTCAAAGCCAACACCATTTCCTACTTCTTTGCATACAGTTTTATTCTCATTTGCCTGCATAATAACTCTCTCCTTACTTAGCGATATGTTTTATTCACAACCGCAGAAATGCGGCATGTTCGGATATTGTCTGCGAAGTTCACGCAGCTTCTCAACGCTGACGCCTTCGCCTTCACGTCTGCCGCAGCGCGGGCAGACATCATTGATCACACCGGTATATCCGCAGACCGGATCACGGTCTACCGGATGGTTTACAGAGCCATAGCCGATACCGATTTCCTTCATATAACGAATAATCTGTTCAAATGCCTCCAGATTATTCAGCGGATCACCATCAAGTTCCACATAACTAATGTGGCCGCCGTTTGTCAGCGCATGATACGGTGCTTCTTTTCTGAGTTTCTCAAACGCACTGATCGGATAATATACCGGAATATGGAACGAGTTTGTATAATAATCACGGTCTGTTACACCTGGGATCTCACCATACCGTTTCCGGTCAATCCGAACGAAACGACCGGAAAGACCTTCTGCCGGTGTTGCAATCACGGAGAAATTGAGTTTTGTTTCTTCCGCTTTTTTGTCCATGAAATCACGCATAAAGCCGATAATTTTAAGGCCCAGTTCCTGTGCGCGCTCGCTTTGACCATGATGCTCGCCAATCAGTGCGACAAGCGTTTCTGCCAGTCCGATAAAGCCAACTGTCAACGTACCGTGTTTCAGCACTTCACCTATTGTATCGTCAATTCCGAGCTTATCAGAATCAAGCCAAATGCCTTGCCCCATTAAGAACGGGAAGTTCCGCACACGTTTCTGACTTTGAATACGTAAACGATGCAAAAGCTGATCTGCAACAATTTCAAGCTTCTGATGAAGCATTTCAAAGAAGCGATCAATATCTCCGTGTGCCTCAATACCAAGCCGCGGCAGGTTGATCGAAGTAAAACTTAAATTACCTCTTCCGCAAGTTACTTCGCGTGACGGATCATATACATTGGCCATAACACGCGTACGGCATCCCATATATGCAACCTCGGAATTGTAATCGCCCGGTTTATAATATTGCTTGTTAAACGGTGCATCCAAAAACGAGAAATTCGGGAACAATCTTTTTGCGGAAACACGCATAGAAAGTTTAAATAAATCGTAGTTTGGATCTTCCGGATTATAGTTTACGCCTTCCTTCACCTTAAAAATATGAATCGGGAAAATCGGCGTTTCACCATTGCCAAGGCCTTTTTCCGTTGCAAACAACAAGTTTTTCATTACCATACGGCCTTCCGGCGAAATATCCGTGCCGTAATTCAATGAACTAAACGGAATTTGCGCACCTGCACGGGAATGCATGGTATTTAAGTTGTGCACAAGTGCCTCCATCGCTTGGAATGTTGCTCGATCCGTCTCTTCATACGCCTGCGATGCAGCAAATTTCTGTACCCGATCGGCAAGTACTTCATCTTTTGCCAACGCCAAAACATATGGTGCTTCTGCCTCTTGATAACCATTGTCATTTGCAAGTACCGGAACAAGCCCCGTTTTTTCTTCTACCTGTGCAAGAATATGTTTTGCTTCGTCTTGCGCATTTTCTACATCGCACAGAAGCATCAGCGCCTTTGAAAGGTTTGCACGATACAGTTTTTTATACGTTTTGGCTACACCCGGCGCCATACCAAAATCAAAGTTTGGAATACTCTGGCCACCATGCTGATCATTCTGGTTCGATTGAATTGCAATACAAGCAAGCGCTGCATAACTGCGGATATCCTGCGGTTCTCTCAAATAACCGTGTCCTGTGCAAAATCCATCCTGGAACAATTTTAAAATATCAATCTGGCAGCAAGTTGTTGTCAGCGTATAGAAATCCATGTCATGGATATGAATATCACCAACGGAATGCGCCTGTGCATGAACGGGATCCAATACATACAATTCATAGAACCGCTTTGCACCTTCCGAACCATAACGAAGCATAGTTCCCATTGCTGTATCACCGTCAATATTTGCATTCTCACGTTTGATATCCACTTCACAAGCAGATTTAAAGGTCAGATCCTCGTATACCTTCATGAGCTTGGTGTTCATATCACGTGCTCTGGTACGTTCCGCGCGATACAAGATGTAGCGTTTCGCTGTCTGTGAGTGACCTGTTTCAATCAAAATCTTCTCAACCGCATCCTGCACCTGCTCAACATCCGGATTGGTTGTTTTTAAAACATTTTCAATATAATCGCACACGCGATAGGCAAGTGTCAACGACTCTTCATAGTTGCTGCCGCCCACAGCCTGTGCTGCCTTGAAAATTGCATTTGCGATCTTTTCATATGTAAACGGGACGGTACGTCCATCACGTTTTGTTATTGTTGTAATCATCTGTTCCCATCCTTTTTCTCTCTTATTGAACCTATGTGGCAAACCACAATATCTTGTATTCCATTGCGAACTGATATTCATTATATAGTGTCATGTATCATTTGTCAACCAGTAAAATGCACAAAGAAACACCGGGAATTTCTTCCACGCAAGAAAAACCCGGTGAACAAGCGGTTTGTGTGAATTTTATTTTGCAGCATAAATTGTTACAGTTGAGGTTTTTGAACGATCAATGACAGTTCCAACACTAGGATCAACGGAAACAACCTCTCCTGTTTTGTAATCAGGATCCGAAACGTTTTTCACTGTTACCGAAAGACCTTTACTTTCAAGATAATCTCGATAAGAACTTGCAGAAATCGGATTTCCGTTGTTATCTGTCAGCGGAGGTAACTCTACATATTGTGGTCCTTTACTGACAGTCAGTTCGATTTGGGTTCCAATCGGAACAGTAGAACCTGCATCAACACTTTGTTCAATAATCATACCAATGTCTGCGTTATCGTCAAATACTTCCTCTTTCTTCTTAAAGTTGAAGCTATCTGTATACACTTTTGCTGAAACAATATCGTCGTAGAACTTCCCGACAAAATTATCCACAGTAACATTTGCAACCGTTTGACTCGACTCTGTTTCTTCTTTACTCTGCACAGATGTTTCCTCCGAATCGGATGACAAATCAGACGATTCTATAGAGGATTCTACCGAAACATCCGAAGATGGATTCACATAAATCTCACGTGTATTTCCACCAAGCACTAAAATATATGCGGCAAAGAACAAAATCAGCATAATGGGAAGCGAAACAAGCAACACAATCAACCAAACCGGCAATTTGTGCTTTTCGTTCCATTCTTTCTTCTCTGATTTCTTTTCTTTTGATTTCTTTTCAGAATTTTTTTTCGCCGGCTTTTCCTCCTCATCATCTTCAAGATGAATCGGCTTAAATGTTACCGGGATCTCATACAGCATATCACGCAGCGTCCGGACAGAACGAATCCGATTCTCATACTGCAGCGCAAGTCCCTGCATAATGACATCTGAAACCTCCGGCATAACCGACGGCTTTTGCAAGGAAAGCGGTAAAAGCCTGTCTTCTTGTGTACGCCAATCTGCTCTTTGCGGCGTTACTCCAGACAGCACCCGATATAAAACGGCACTCAAAGCGTAAACATCGGTCCATACACCATGACCTTTGCACTTCTCATATTGCTCCGGCGCAGCATAGCCGTCAAATAATTCTGGTTTTACTTCCGAATTGATCGCACGCACCGCAGCTGTACAAATGCCCTTTAAGCGCAGCGTCATATTCGCCGTTACCAGAATGGTATCCGTACTGATTCCACGGTGGACAATCCCGCGCTCATTCAGCAAAATCACGGTATCAAACAGCGGTTTAAACATTTTGCGCACCTGCTGCCACGAAAAATCGCCCACATGATCTGCCAAGTATGAAGTCAGTGTAATGCTATCTACGTCTTCATACACTGTATAAATCGTCGCATTGTCGGTAAATACATCAAATGCACGCAAAAGGCTCGTTTCCTGCATACGCAGCGCAATCAGCTGACGAGAAAGCTCCACAAAATCGGTCATCAGCGCCTTATACTGCACTTCACAACCTTGATTTACGCGAATCGTCGTCTCATTTTCTGCTCTGTGCGCAAGTGTAGAAGGGAAAAATTCCCGCAAACGCACACGACGCTGAACCGCCGTATCATATGCAATATAACTGACACCCTCACCATTACGGTCAAGTGCAATTCCAATCTGATATCGCTTCCCTACAACCGTTCCCGGCGCAAGCAGCGTAGGTGTTATGTTTTCAGGGGCAGTATTATCATGCCCACAAAATGGACATACATCTGTTTCAATCACACGCATACAACGAAAACACCGGTTTTCCATCATTGTGATCTCCTCCATATGGTCAGAATCCAAACTTTTGCTTTCTTTAAGAGTACCAGTAATCAGCCAGTTTGTCAATAAACGAGCTCAAATGTTGTGTTCTATCAACAAATTTCTTTTTCTACATGTCATAATACTCAACCGTTTGATCCCACTTTCAAATTGCACCAATAAAATTCCATTGTTTTCATCCAGTACAATTCCTTTTCCGAACGCTTTATGTATGATTTCGTCACCGGTTCCAAACGGACAGTCCTCCTCATGGACGGTTGCCGTTTTCTTAGAAACCTTTGGCATAAGTGCCTGCAAAAAAGGACTTGCCGCTGCAGGCGCACCATTTAGGCGTGTGCTTGAAAACGCAATAAGTTTGCTTTTGGCACGAGTGACCGCAACATAAAACAGTCGAACTTCATCTTCATATTCACTTTCATCGCCGTCACGCTTCATCGAAACTGCATGATAGGAAGGCAGGACATCAGAGAGAATATCCAGCAATATCACAGTATCAAACTCCATCCCTTTACAGGAATGAATCGTAGAAAGCAGGACATCGCCGTTAGCATTTTGCGAATTTCCCTGCTGCATAAAATCACGCAAAGCCGACAGACGCGGTGAAAGCTCAAAAATACTTCTTAAACGGCTTGCAATCATACGCAGCGCACTTAATTTCTGATATGTGCTTACCTGCACAAATCCATGCAGACGTTTTTCGATAAACCGATCATATCCAAGCTTTGAACGAATCGTATCAATCGCTTCTCCGCATCGCATCAATGGCATTTTCGAAAGCACCGACTGATATCTTGAAAGCATTCGCCTTCTTCCATCAGAAACAGAAGAAAGCGATAAGATACAATCAAAAATCGTATCATACTGTGCACTGTTTTGCTTGACATAATCGAACATGAGTTTTGAACAGCCAAGCTTATAGTAGATCTGCGAAAACGCCTCAACGTCCGATGGGTCAACAGCCAAACGAAAAAAAGCTAAGACATCCCGCACGACGGTCGAAGTAAAAAAAGAAGCCCCATATTCCCGGCATTGATAAGAAATTCCTTCCCGCAAAAACAAATCCACAAGCGGGATGGAAGATTCATTATTCTTATAAAGAACCGCCACCGTTTCTTGCGGTTCTTTTTCCCGAATGATCGACAAAATCCGTTCATACTGTACATCATAATCGGGTAACATCATTACCGTAACGGAATTGGTTCTGGCATTGGTACAAGTCATATGCTTTTCATACCGCGAACCATTGCGTGAAATAAATGCATCCGCAAGCGCCACGATGTCACTGTTCGAACGATGATTTTCTTCCATTTTTAAAATAACAGCATCCGGATAAACTGTTTGAAACGCTAACAGTTCTTTTGGACTTGCACCACGAAACGAATAAATACTCTGATCCTCATCACCGACCAAAAACAATTTCGCGCCGCCGCTTGCCAGCAGTCGAATAATTTCATGCTGCAAAAGTGAAGTGTCCTGTGCTTCATCCACACAAATGACCCGATACTTTTTTAAAAACCAATGATAGACTGACGGAAAACGCCGCAGAATATCATAACACAGCACCAGCATATCATCAAAATCCATCCAGCCGTTTTCACGAAAAACGGACTGCACTTCATGATAAATTTTTGCAAACACTTCTTGTTCTACCGGCGCATTTTGTACAGATTCGGGAGCGATCATTCTGTTTTTCACACAGCCGATTAACCGTTCAATATCGCTCACCATCTCTTCGTCCGGAAACGATCCGGTGCAGCGGCGAATACATTCGCGCAACACCTGATATTTCTGTCCCGAGGACAGATCACCGGCACCAATCAAAACAGGCATCGTCCGATGATACTGCGAAGCATATCGGCGCAGCACGCGGAAACAGAAGCTGTGGATCGTTGAAAAAGACAGCGCATCATTCTCGCCAAACAGCATAGAAAACCTTGCCTTCATATCCCGCGCAGTTTCCCTGCTGAACGTTAACGTTAAAATCTCATCGGGATGCACGTTCTTTTCAAACAAAAGATGTGCAATGTGCGCCGTCATCACTGTCGTTTTCCCTGATCCGGGAACAGCTAAAAGCAATACATGGGATGCATCCGTGCAGACAGCTGTCTTTTGCTGATCGTTTAAATCAATACCATGCGTTTGTGCAAGATGCGAAATGACAGAACTCATTTTGCTTTCCGCACAACCGATCCAACGACAAACGGACGATCAAATTGTACAGACAGCGACATTTCCGGATGGCATGCCGCATCGATCTCTTCACCTGCATCATTTTTCATATCAGACACAACAAATGCCACTGGTTCTTTTCCAGGTTCAAGCACTTCCACAGTATCTCCAGCACAGAATTTATTTTTCTGTGTGAGCATCAATCTTCCGTTTTCATATCCTGAAACAAGTGCCACGATATCATATTCCCGAATATACCCGCCGTTTTGATAATACTGCTCCGGTGTTCCAAAATAAAATCCAGTACTATACTGCCGATGACTTACTTTTGTCACTTCCTCTGAAAGCCATGGACGCAGTGAAAAATGGGCAGGATCACGCAAATAATCATCTACTGCGATCCGATACGCATTTGTAATAACCGAAACATAATAAGAGGATTTTGCCCGTCCCTCAATCTTAAAACTGGTAATACCTGCTTTTACAAGCGCATCGATATATTCGATCATGCAAAGATCTTTCGCATTCAAAATATAACTGCCCTTTTCATCTTCAAACACAGGGAAATAAAGTCCCGGCCGTTTTTCTTCCATCAAATGATAGCCCCAACGGCATGGCTGTGCGCATTCTCCGTGATTCGCATCGCGTCCGGTCAAATAATTGGAAATCACACATCTTCCTGAAAACGACATGCACATCGCACCATGAACAAACACCTCAATCTCAAGTTCCGGTGGTGTCCGGCGGCGGATTTCCGCAATCTCTGCCAATGAAAGTTCCCGTGCAAGCACTACGCGTTTTGCGCCCATTTCATACAGCACATTTGCCGTTTCATAATTTACAATACCATTTTGTGTTGAAATATGAATCTCCATTTGGGGAATGACTCGTTTTACAATCGAAAGAGTTCCCAAATCAGAAACAATGACCGCATCTACGCCCGCCTCTGCCACACGGCAGAGATAGGGAGGAAGATCATCCAGTTCCTCATTACGTGGTAACACATTCACCGTTAAATATACTCGTACATTTCGTTCATGACAATATTCTACTGCGCGGAACAATTCTTCCTCATTAAAATTTGCCTGCGACGCGCGCATACCAAATTGCTTTCCTGCCAAATAAACCGCATCTGCGCCGTATAAAACCGCAGCTTTTAAACGTTCAAAATCACCTGCAGGAGACAATACTTCCGGAACTTTTGTCGGAATCATCTCTTTTTCCTCCTTCATAAAACAAATCATCCGCAAATGCGGATGATTTGCCTTTTTCGTTTTATTTAAGTCCTGCTAATTTCAAATTTTTCTCATGTTCAGCAAGCGTTTTCGCATAATAGAACTTTCCAGTGCTCAAATTGGTACAGAAATAATAATACTCTGTTGATTCCGGATTAAGTGCAGCCGTAATCGCCTGAACACCGGGATTACAAATTGGTCCGGGCGGAAGCCCTTCGGACTGATACGTGTCATATGCTGTGATGATTTCCTCATTCACTTCGTCACCCATTTGTGTACGCAATTCTCTGCCATATACACGTGTAGGGTCAGCTTGAAGCCGCGGATAATTCTCTGGATCATTTAAACGGTTATGATAGACAGAGGATACCATCGCCATACTTTCTTCACTGTTGCCCTCTTGCTGAATAATCGAAGCCAGCGTAATCGTTTCTTCCAAAGAAAGGCCCAATTCCTCCATACGTGCTCTGTTTTCTTCGGTCAATACCTTTGATTCAAACGTGGTCATCATCTTTTTGATCACGTTTGCCGGATTGTCGTTTTTATAAAACATATACGTATCGGGGAAAAGATATCCTTCCAATGGATGATATTCCAGCGAATTTTCTTCAAGCTCAGATACAAACGACAAATCGATGGTAACGACATCGACTGTATCAAGAAATTCTTCCGCAGAACAAACGCCTTTTTCCTCGAGTTTTTGTGCCATCTGATAAATTGTTGCACCTTCAGGGAACTGTACTTCTACCTCTTCCTGTGAAGAAGCATATTTAAACAGCTCAGACAAAATCGTACTATACGACATATTGGAGTTCAGCGTATACACACCTGCATGGAACGATCCTTCCGGTTTTGTCAATTTATAATACACACGAAACAGCATTCCAGAACGAACAACGCCCGATTCTTCCAGTACCTCTGCAACTTTTTCTGTACCGGCATTTTGCGGAATTTCAATTGTGATCTTCTGATCGCCTTTTCCAAATCCGGACATATCCTGCACGCCAAACAAAATACCGAGCGCAAGCAAAGCCGCCACCGCAACAATGAGAACACCCATTGTCACACGAATCCATGCACTGTGGCGGCGTTTTGCCCGAATCTTTTTCGCATCCGCATCAGCCAGCGTATATTCTGGAATTTCCTCGATTTCCTTTCCGGCGTTCAGTTTAAATCCATGCACACGCCGTTCGGCAATCGTGCTTTTTTCATTCTGCTGTTTTTCCTTTGTTTCTTCTTTATCCATCTGTGATGCCGGTTGTGCAGTCGACACAGACGAATCAGACGTATCGGATACTTTTTCTTCTTCCGATTGTTCGCCTTTTTGTTTTTCCTCTTCAGTCATGCGACTGTTCCTCCTGTTTTTTTACTGTAAGAATATACTTCGGCGTGACAACAAAATCAGCCGGCACATCATATTTCCCATGCGGCAAACTATTCGTCATACAGTTATTATAACAAATTCCCGCTTTAATTCCTGAAAATCGCTGCAAGAACCGATCATAATATCCTTTTCCAAATCCAATCCGGAATCCTTCTGTGTCAAATGCAAATGCCGGAAGAATGCAAAGCGAATCTGAATAATCAGACGCTTTTTCGCATTGTGTCGGATCTGGCTCCAAAAGGCCGAACATATCTGCGCGCAAATCATCAAGGCTATGGATAATAAAAAACTCCATATGGCCATTATGATCCATACATTTTGGTACGGCAACCGTTTTTTGATCTGCAAACGCTTGCTTCAAAATCGCAATCGTATCTACTTCAATGGCCGTAGATACAAAACAAAATAACGTTTTTGCCTGCTTATAAAACGGCGCTTCTATAAGCCGACAAAAAATCATGTGATCCCATTCTTGTTTCTGTGTACGATCCATCCGCTCACGAATCCGGCGGTATTTTGCACGGAGTTCTCGTTTTAACGGACGAATATCGATTATTTTTCGCATAACAAGCTGTCCTTAAGCGCTTGTGCCCGCGCATCGCCTAAGAGCAATGCAGCAAGTGCAAACGCAAATGTATTTGCAACACCAGCGCCGCGTGCTGTAATAAACATCCCATCCACTTCAACTGGTGCACCCGTCACTTCTGCACCAATCAATTCACTTTCAAATCCTGAAAAACAGGTGGCACGCTTTCCTGCTAAAAGGGAACGATGTCCAAGAATCGACGGCGCCGCACAAATTGCGCCAATCGGTATCACATGTTCCACGCAATAAGAAATCATTTCCTGAACCGCCTGTGACTTTTCAAGATTTAAGGTTCCGGGCATCCCGCCAGGCAAAACGATCATCTGTACATCAGACACATTGATTTCCTCGGGCAGACAATCCGCTTTTACAACAATGCCATGCGATCCCTTTACCTCTTTTCCGGTTACTCCCACTGTGCAAACCGGAAGATCGCAGCGGCGCAGAAAATCAACCGGCGTCAGTGCTTCAATCTCTTCAAATCCATCTGCAAGAAATACATAGATCATTTTCGTTCCTCCTAACGGTATCAAACCAAACTCCCATAATATTCCCTTTTAGTTTAACATCAAATTCATATACGCGTCAATGAAAAACGGGATTTTTTCTGATTTTGACGAAAAAAACGGCAAAATCATCCCATAGGGAGTCATTTTTCCCGTTAATCCGATCGCCATTATTTGACGAAAGTTTGTCTGTTTCGCCAATGCACCGCACGCGTCGGAAAGTGCTTGTCCTGTTAAATTTGTTTCTAGAATAATCATCTGCTCCTTTGTCTGTTCCACGCAGAGATATCCCTCTTGTATTCCACCATGTACCATAAAAAAAGATGCACCGGTTTTTCTCATCAGTGGAAACCGAATCGGCTGATATTCTTCCGAAAAATCAAATGAAATCATATGCGTGTTTAAAAGTTTTTCCCGCTCATTTAAAAACTGTTCGGGCAGACACTCCGTAAGCACGACAGACGGATTATCCGTTATCACAATCTTCCGTTCTCCCAAGAAAAAACGTGTTCGATATCCCATCATTTTATATAAAGAAAACAGTGATGGAGTTGCAGGAACCAAAACAAGTGCGGTCGCACCTTCTGCTCTTGCTTCTTCTGCAGCAAATGCGTGGAGCTGCCGCATCAGTCCCTTTCTTCGAAATTCCTTTCTTGTCGCTACTGCATAAACATACCGACAGGGCGCAATCTGTTCATGCACACGCAGCTCCGCAGGAATGAGAAACATCATAGAAACAAGAACACCTGCCGATGAAAACGCGCCAAATCCCGTCTTCTCAATATGAATTGCCCGCAAAAATGAACGCGTCACTTCTTCACTGTCCCCAAACGCTTCTATCCAAAGAGAAAGGATATCGTCAACATCTTCATTTCGCAGCCGCCGCATAACAAAGTCACCCATTATGCGCTCACCTCATATTTTGAAACAAGATATAACGGATAATACGAAAGTTTTGCACGCCGCAAGCCTTCAATGCCAACATCATCTTCCCGATTGACAAGACGATAGTTTTGACAGCATCGCGCCAAAAACTCACGGTTCATGGCTGCATACGCGCCTGGAATCTTCGTATCTGCCTTTTCAAAATGAATAACAACCATTTCCTCGCTCAACTGCTCGGCAATCGTATAGGCGCAAACCTCCCCGTTCACTCGCAAAAGTCCGCCGAAAAAGTGTAATGCATCCCAATTTGAAAATGCACGATTTAGTGCTGTTTGCTCACTTACAAGCGCCGGATTTTCTTTTTTGTCAACAAGCCATCGCCTCTGCATTTGCAAGCATTCTTCGATATTGTTTACACCGATCGGCTCAAACGACCAATCCTGCTCATAGAATCGCGCCAGATGATTGCGTTTTGCATGATATTTCTTGCCGGAAAGATCAGTGAGTGTTTTGACCTCATAAACATAGTCATCATAATCGCGACAATGTGAAATCAAAAATTTCCCGGGAAAAGCCGCCTCCAAACGTACTTTATCCCTTTCCTCCAGACTGTGCATCCGCAAAGGAATCCCCAGTTCTTCGCAATGGAAACACAGCGCATCAATAACCGGTGTTAAATTTCCATTTCCAATCGGAAACAAAAACGACGTACCGGTTTCTGTTTCAAATGATGCCGTATAATATCCATCCACCTGACAAATCTGCGTATGATACACATCTTGCCAGACAAATAAATTTCCAAAACAGTATTCACATGACTGATGAGATGCAGATGCATTGATTTGCTCGATCCATTCCCGATCAGAAAGCTCTATTTTTCGAAACGTTAACATGAAAGATCTCCAACTATTGTTTCTAAAAGTTCCGCTGTAATCTCTTCTTCAGGCCGCGGTTCATCCGCATTCGCACAGCAAATAACTGACCAGCCTTCTTTTTGTGCCGCATATGCAGCAGTCTTTTCGCACTGCCGCAGATAGGCGATATTTTTCTCATGAATATCCTTTTTACTCAAATCTCCGCCATACCGCGACGTAATCAACCGATCGGCAACAGTACGGGGCATGTCTAAAAACAAAACACGATCCGGTCTTGGAAGTCCCAGTTTTTCATATTCAAAATCTGAAAGCCAAGAGAGGTATCCGTCCCATTCTTCTTTTTTAAGTTTAGACATCTGATGAATCGCGTTAGAACTCACATAGCGTGTAGCAATCACCACACCGCCTGATTCATAAAATGAGCGCCATACGGTCATATAACTCGCATATCGATCCACCGCATAAAAGCTTGCAGCCGCATAGGCGTTCACATCATTTGCATTTTCAGAAAAGACACCGCTTAAATACATTTTAACCAATGCAGAGGATGGTTTTTCATAGTCCGGAAAAGAAATCAGCATATTTTTAATTCCTTTTTGCGTGAGCGCCGCAGCGACACGCTTTGCCTGTGTTGATTTTCCTGAACCATCCAGTCCATCAATGACAATCAGTTTTCCGTTCATTTCTCGTTTCCCTTCTGTGCTGTCTCATGAAGCTCTTTATAAAATTCGCGCATTTCTTTTGCATGTCCGCAGGTCATATTTCCTTCCGTACATGCCCCTGCATAACAGGATGGACCTGCTGTTTTAAACAGTGTCGGTGCCACTTCACAGACAAGACGCAGCATTTCGTCTGCCAGCGCTTTAATCTCCCACTGCGCCCGATTACAGCAGCGATGTTTAAAGAAGTTATATAAACTGCGTGCGTTCATTGTCACAATCATCTGCGTATCACAAGCATTCGGAAGCACAAATCGTGCATCTTCAATCGCTTTTTTCTCTGCTTTTTTTGCAGCTTCTTTTTCGCTCATACCTTCATTTAAAAACATCTTTGTATGTTTTTCTTTTAAAATTCGTGTCAGCTCATTATAAGCCGCAAGATCTGCCCGCATCGCCTCTTCATACACGCGCATCGCTTCTTCGTCTTTCGCAATCTCCGGCGGAGTAATATAAGAAAATCCATCCTTATTCACATACCGCTGGCTCTGCACGCTGAATGAAGCGATCCGGTGCCGTGTAATCTGCGCAAGCAATGCGCGCGAAACGCCTTCAATTCCAAATGTAAAGCTTACATGTTCAATCGGACTCTCATGCCCAAATGAAGCGAGCATTTCTACAAACGATGCAGCCTTTTCATCCGTCAAACCATCGTATACTTGTCCCACGGTTGTGTTTGCATAGCAGAGCTTTGCCGCACAAGCAATCGTTTTTTCAGGGTTTGGGGTGTGGGAAATCAATGTCACTTTCATATTGGGTTGTCCTCCTGTTTTCTAAAAAACGGCAGCGCGGAGCAAGTACTCCGGCGCCGCTTTTTTATTTTCCTTTTTGTTTCGTCAGTCACAATCCGCATCTTCAAGTTTTGGCGGGAAAAACTCATTGACCGGGAATTTGATCTTTTTAAACAGCTCACACGGATCATCAGCCGAGGTCACACACTCTTTATCCGGCAGACAGAAATCATACACCGGCACCATCATCTGCACATTGCGTTCCAGCTGCACAATCGAGAATAAACCGATACTGATGCAGACTACTTTCGCCGGCCGTACTTTGTCAAATTCGTCATCAAAGAGTTTCGACACAACATCCGGGCAGGTAAACATTACTTCCTTCGGACAATCCGAGACGTCACAAAGCCGGCATGCCAAACAGATGGGATCTACCACTGACAAGTTTGCTGTCGGCAAATTCTCATCACAGCAGCAGTGCTTATCATTGTTGACTGTCAAACGGTTCGATGTGAACTGATTAACGCTTCCCTCACTGCCATAGAGAATCACCTTCTTTTGGAATACGCTGATGCCTTCCGCTTTTACCGGTTTTGTCATCGGTGAAACAATTGCTTCCAAGCGCACCAAAAAATAAAACGTCATGTCAACAGAATAAAAACCTTTGTTAAAAGGAACTGGTTCCACATCCATAAGTACGGTATATACCTGCACATTTTTACATTTCACCGCAGTTGCGTTGTCAATGATCGACTGGTTAAGCGGTGTAAAATAGACCCGGAGATCTTCTAAGCAGTCCTTGTCGGAACAGCTGTCATAAATCCGCCCGGCATTGATACAAACGGCTTCTTTAAATCCGTTTGAACAGCCTGACTGCTGTCCTGCAAATTTTTGATCAGCCATAAAAATCCTCCTTTTCAAATCGAGCGTATGGCACGCGAAAACACATACGGCGTTTCACACGCGCTTACTCTATTGTATGAAAAAAATGAAAAAGAGTTCCTGTCTTTTTGACCAATCAAACTCTTTAGAGTATACCACATTTTCATTTCCTTGAAAAGAAGGCAAGATCAACGTGCGTATAAAAAACCGTCCTTATACTGAAAAGGACGGTTTGATACTTAATCGTAATCGTTATAATTTTTGCGCGGACGGCGTCTGCGTTCCGGTTGTTTCATATCAGAAAATTTTTCATCCGTTGAGGACATGAATTTCGCCAGCATATCTTCAAACGACGCAGGTCCTTTCGGCTGCTGAGGCGACGGACGCTGATCGTTAGAAAAGCGCCGATTTCCATTATTTTGACGAGAATTGCCTGAACGATTAAAGTTTCCGGACGGTCTGCCGCCATTTGAACGGTGTTCGCGGTTTTGGTTTTGCGGCTGCGGAAGCGCCTGTTTGATGGAAAGGCTGATTTTTCCGTCATCGCTTATGTTCAGTATTTTAACTGTAACCTTTTGCTGTTCTTTTAAATGCTCGGAAATATCACTGACGTATGTTCTTGCAACCTCAGAAATGTGAACCATTCCAACTGCACCGTCTTCAAGTTCCACAAACGCACCAAATTTTGTGATTCCTGTGACCTTACCCTCAACAATTGTACCTACTTCATGCGGCATATTAACCCAATTATCCTCCTGTGACTATTCTTTCCGGTTCGGATCAACAAACACTTCTTCATCCGGAAATGCCATACCGAGTTTTTCTCGCGCAATCTTCATAATATATTCGGTATTTTCTCCGGAATTTAAAATATCCGTTATCTCCGATTTGATCAGTTTCTGCTCATCAAGCTGTGCCTGTGCATCTGCAAGCTGTTGTTTTCGATTCGCAATATCAATCTGAATAGCAGTAACTGATACAGCAACATAAACCGTAAACGCAAGAAACGCAATTCTAAAAATCATACTCTTTTTGCTTTTCCTTGCTCTTGCCACGCATCACACATCCTTTTTGAACAAATTTGTACTGTTTCATTATACATCATTCTGTTTTCGTTTTGCAAGTAGATGATTGCTGTTTTTTATGAAAAAAATCAGTTTTTTTATCAAAACCATGCACTTGCGCCCGATAAATCGAAAAAGCCAGACACATGGCCGTAAAATCCATTGGATCATCCGTATCATCCAACGCAAAACAGACTCCAAAATTTTTAAAATCAAACGACTGATTGTCAGCTGATAAATAAGAAAGCCTATGGCCTCTCCCGCCAAAAAAATCCATCGAAAGATTCCATCTGTTTTCGTAACCAGTCCATAAAATGAAGACAAAAACAAAACAAGGGCAAACATGACATCTTCCACAACAACCGCTGCTGTCGGATGCCGAATCATTCGCCTGCAAAGCCGAAATCCATCAAACACTGCGCCAAGCAATCCACCTGCCGCACAGTACCACAAAAATACGTTTCCAGCACCCATACGCATTATCGGAAAATACGCGCCCAAAACGATGTGCGCTGCTTGTGTTTTTCCTCGTCCCGATAAATGATCGCTTCAACCATTCCGTCAATCGACAGATTCCCCGTTTCTACATCCAGCACACCAATATGAAGGCGGCTTCCCCGTACATCCATACACCCTTGTACGGTATGGAGCAATACGTGTGATTCGTCAAAGCTTTCAATATCGTTTACGCCGGAAACCGAAAGTTTCCGACGATTCTCAAGCACCACATGATGCGGCGTTTGTTTTGTTGTTTCTCCCTGCACGCAAATCCCTCCTGTAAAACGTCAGATAGCGATATCTAATCGTATGCGTACAGAGGCGCGCTTATTCTTCCATTACAACAAAATTCTGCGCGGCACTCTCTTTATTCGCATGTTCGTTTAAAGCCGTCACTTTTACCTTTGTACTCCGTGTTCCCAGTACAATTTCGATTACATCCCCGATTTTCACCTGATAGGACGCTTTTGCCACTACGCCGTTTACTGTAATTTTCCCCGCATCGCAAGCTTCATTTGCGATTGTTCTGCGCTTAATCAAGCGTGTGACTTTCAAATATTTATCAAGACGCATATCTGCTTCCTCCTACTTTCTAAAAAAAACAAAATAGATCGCCCGAAAAACGGACGATCTATCAGCTTTGTTTGCAAACAATTATTTCACAAAATCTTTCAGGTGTTTGCCAGCTTTGAATGCCGGAACTTTGCAAGCAGCGATGGTGATCTCTGCGCCGGTAGCCGGGTTCAAACCTTTTCTCTCAGCACGCTCGCGAACTTCGAACGTACCAAAACCTACGAGCTGTACTTTGCCGTCGTTTTTCATGCCTTCTGCAATTGCGTCAAGCGTTGCGTTTACAGCTTTCTCTGCATCTTTTTTGGAAAGCTCTGCTTTCTCTGCAACAGCAGCAATCAGTTCGACTTTGGTCATGGTTGTACCTCCTATAAATTTAACATGCTAAAAATTTATTATTCAGAAGGGAAATCCCTTTGAATGACATTATTCTTGTTTTGCTTTCTTCCAAAGCGCGATCAGTTGTTTAAGAGAAGCATCCTTTAACGAAATCTGTTCCTCGTTAGAAAGCATCTCTACTCTTTGAAATCGCTCAATAAACTTGTTGCATGAGCCGGTCAGCATTTCTTCTGCATCCTTACCACAAAGCCGCGCAACATTAACCGCCGAGAACAAAACGTCACCAAGTTCCTCCTCGATGTTGTTTTCGTCCTGTGCTTGAAGCGCCGACTGAAGCTCTGTCACTTCGCTTTTTAAATCATCGAAAGCCATCGACACGTCAGGATAATCAAACCCTGCTTTTTTCGCACGATTTTGCACCTTTTGACTGCGCATCAATGCCGGCAGTTGTTTGGGTACAGCACAAAGCGTTTCAGAAGCTGTTTTCTGTCCTTTTGTTTCCTGCTTAATCCGTGTCCACTGATCCAGCACATCAGAAACATTTGACACATTCGCATCACCAAATACATGCGGATGCCGAACAATCAATTTCTTGCAAATTTCATCGACGACATCGTCAAACGAGAACGCACCGGCTTCTTCTTCAATCTGTGTATGAAACACTACTTGAAGCAAGACATCTCCGAGTTCTTCCCGAAGCATGGCAGGATTTTGTTCATCAATCGCTTCGATCACTTCATAGGTTTCTTCAATAAAATCCTTACGGATCGATGCATGCGTCTGTTCTCTGTCCCACGGGCAGCCATTCTCACTGCGCAGCACACGCATGATCTCACGCAAATCCTCTATCCCATATGTGTCTTTCTGTTTAAACGTCATTTTTGCTCCTGCTTTCTGCATACCTTTGACTATTCTACAGTATAACCAAAGAGAATTCAAGTATTTTTCGATTTTTCTGCCCGTTTTCCTTTAAATAAAATTGCTGACGGTTTGATGACGCGTAAAAAAAGCAACGACAGCCCATAAATCAACGCGCCGATTGCAATGCTAACGAATGTAATTATACTATTCTCACCTGTGTTTGTCAAAGCTTTCTCAGTAAAAAAAGCGCCAATCCCGCATAAAAAGCCGCCAAACAACGGTTTTTTTACATTTTTCAAATATGAATACGTTCCATCCGTTTCTTTTGCAACACACCACAATCCATACAGTACCAATAAAAGATTACATGCCAACGTACCAACAGCGGCACCCATAATATGAACCTGCGGCAATCGTACCAACCAAAGATTGCAAATCAGTTTTATCACTGCGCTGATCGCAATCACCAGCAAAAGGTTTTGCTGTTTTCCCGCTGCCTGCATGACCGTCTGCGATGCGACAAAGAATGCCATACATAATGAAGAAACTGCAAGAATCGGCAAAACCGTTGTACAAGCTTCCACCATTCCCGGCAGTGTCGGATACAAAAGCTTTAATAACGGCTCTGCAAGAAAGCAAAGCCCAAACACAGCCGGCATCGCAACAAGCGCAGTCATAAAAAACAGACTTCGAACCGATTCGCTCCGCTCTCTTCGGTTCTTTTCCGTATATGCACGTGTAATACACGAGAGCGCACTTTTTGAAAAAACAGCCGTAAATGCGGGAATGAGATGAAATAATGTCATGCAGCTCATCAATGCGCCGTACAAAAAAGTATGAAGCTGTTCTGATGGTGCAAGATAACGGACAAATTGTGTGATAAGTGTACCACCCGGTACCGATTCCGCACGGCAGAGCAATGGCTGAATTGTCAATGTATCAATCATTGCACAAAGCTGCATTAGACCGGCTGCAACAGCCACAGGGGCCGCTATTTTTAAGAGCATTCCACAAACACTGCGCATTCGAATCGGTGTTTTTCCTATAGGTGTCATGCGCTTTTTTCGATGCATCAATAGATAAATGCAACCTCCTGCGGTAGAAAGCGAAACACCTATCATAGCCGCAGCAGAAGCATAGGGAAGAATTCTCTGCTCCATCTCTTCAAAAGTAGAATAAATCGTTCCAAACACAGGTTTTCCTGCTAAGAAAGCAGATTTGGCATACCAAATCACCAAAAAAGCACCGCTTAAACCACATCCCACTTTTACCGCAGCTTCAATCACCTGTGTCACAGCAGTTGGCTTCATATCGGAAAGTCCCTCATAATATCCACGAAACGCTGCCATCACACAGCAAAACAGAATCGCAGGAGATACTGCCATAATGGAATAGGATGTATCCGGACTTCCCATAAACGAAGCGATCGATTTTGCAAAAACAGCGGACAGACCACATCCTAATATCCCAATGATTAAAAAAAGCGCCATAGATGCACGAAAGACCGGTGTCAACCGATATCCTTTTGCATAACAGTCTGCTGTTACACGCGCGGTTGCTGTGCAAAGGCCGCTGACAGCCAACGCATACACTGCGGTATAGATCGTATATGCAGAGGTAAAATAGCCCATTCCGGTTTCATGCAAAATTCCTGCCAGCGGAATCTTGAATACTGCCCCTAGAATTTTTACAAGAATCACTGAAATTCCAAGCAGCGCAGAGCCATAAAGGAACGATCCCTTCCATTCACTTTTCCGCAACCACACCACCTCCGCACAAATAAAAATAAGATACTATATACATAGTATCTTATTTTTCAAATTATCCCTATTTAAAAAAATTATCGATGCAGAATTGGTGAGATTCGTTTATAAAGCAACAACACAATGACGGAGCACACAACGCCTTTTAAGAGGTTAAAGGGTGCAGTTGCAAACAGTACAAGTGTTGTCACATCGGTGATCGCAGGGTTTACCGCGGTTCCCATACCGACAAGCGTATCAAACGGTATATTTGCAAGCGCAGCATATGCCGGAAGCAGAACAAACAGATTCATAAGCGATCCAACAATCGTAATACTCACTGTACCAACGCTCATTCCAAGTATTGCCGTTTTCAATGTTTTACGATGCCGATAGATCAATGCGGCCGGTACAATATACGAACAACCAATCACGAAATTGGCAAGCTCGCCAATGCCCGCTGTAATGGTTCCGTTAATGAGCAGATTTAACAGCACTTTAATCAGTTCAATAAAAATGCCGGGTACTACTCCCATTGCAAACGCGCCGATCATTACCACAATCTCACTCAGATCCAACTTATAAAAGCTGGGAGCAAACGGAAGTGGAATTTCAAGCAGCATAATAATCACAGAAATCGCACTAAGAACCGCAATCTTTGTAATTGTCTTAAGTGCCATTCTTCCTGTCTGTGTTTTTGCCATTGTTCCTTGTTGATGTCCCATTATGAACATCCTCCTTTTCATAAAATATTAGAGAGATCTGTTCTTTGGGAGAATCGTGCAGAAAAAACGCCCACAGAAACACTGCGGGCGTTTATCATGCAATTTGTTCTGCATATTTCTTTCATCCGGACTGTAACCGTTGGTACTGGGTTCACACCAGTTCTGCGCAAACACGCTCGCGGACTTACGGAATAGATTCCGATCACCACCAGTGGAGACTTTCACTCCGCCCTGAAACAGATTTTTCTACAAAGTTAATTAGTGCTCACAGCCACAATCGCAGTCGTCATCATCACAACCGCAGTCACAGCCGCTAAAATCAAATTCTAATTTCTCACCGCAATTCGGGCAACTGGTGTTCCCCTCAAGCAGCATATCTTCATCCAAGTAAATTTGATCGCCGCAATTCGGACAAGTTACCTCATAGAGATCGCCGTCACAGCAATCATCTTCGTCTTCCTCATCCTCATCACCGTAGAAGTCCTCTTCCAAAGAGCCCAAATCCTCATCGATAATATCGAGAAGTTCTGCCTGCTCGTCAGAAGCCTCTTCAATTTCAGCGATTTCTGCAGCCATATCATCCAAAACATCTACAATCGCAAGAAGGAGTTTTCCTTCGCTTGTCGATTTGTCGATATTTAAACCTTCTGCAAGTCCTTTCAAGTAAGAAACGCTTTCGCCCATGCTCATCATATTCATCCTTTCATATCTTGATGATTTCTAAAAAGAAACGTCTTACGCACGCTCCATATATTCGCCGGTTCTGGTATCAATACGGATCATTTCACCCTCATTGATAAACAGCGGTACACGAATCTCTGCACCAGTTTCCAGTGTTGCCGGTTTCGTTGCGTTGGTGGCAGTATCACCTTTTACGCCCGGTTCTGTATGAGTTACTTCCAATTCCACAAAGGTCGGCGGCTCAACACCGAAGACATTGCCTTTATAGGAAAGGATTTTGCACTCCATGTTCTCTTTTACGAATTTAAAGTTATCGCCAAGTTTGTGAGAATCAATCGGCTCCTGCTCGTAAGTTTCATTATCCATAAAGTAATACAGGTCGCCGTCCTGATACAAATACTGCATCTCACGACGCTCGATATATGCAGTCGGGAATTTATCGGTCGGGTTAAAGGTTTTATCTGTAACCGCACCGCTGATGACATTACGGATCTTTGTCCGGACAAATGCTGCACCTTTTCCCGGTTTTACATGCTGAAACTCGATGATCTGATAAACGTCGCCGTCCATATCAAAGGTCATACCGTTTCTGAAATCTCCTGCTGTTACCATAAATGTACCTCCAAGTTACATGACAAGTCTTTTGTTCTATTCAATAGTTTACCGTATCCCGTGTAAAATTTCAATAGGAAAATCGAAATTTTGCATTCTCACAGGATAATCAGTTCTTTTTTACTGTGGGTCAGATCTTCTGCACCAGTTTCTGTAATCAAAATCATATCTTCAATCCGCACGCCGAATTCTCCCGGAAGATAAATGCCCGGTTCCACTGTCATGATAACACCCGGCTTGATTATATCTGTGCAGCTCGGCGAAAAACGCGGTTCTTCATGAATAAACAAGCCAAGCGAGTGACCAAGTCCATGACCGAATTTTCCGGCATATCCATTTTCGTTGATGTAATCACGTGCGATCTTATCAATCTCGCAATACGTCTTACCCGGTGCTGCCGCCTCTGCTGCCATCAAATGCGCTTTTAATACGGTATCATATACATGGCGCTGTTTGTCAGTAACAAAACCCACTGCAACCGTACGTGTCATATCACTGCAATAACCGTCATAAGCGGCGCCGAAATCCATTGTAATAAAATCGCCGGCTTCCACTTTTTTATCGGTCGGCACACCGTGCGGCATCGAGCTGTTGACGCCCGAAACAGCAATCGTTTCAAACGCCAGTCCCGAAGCACCCTGTTTTCTCATGTGATATTCCATCTCAAGCGCAATGTCACGTTCGCTCACACCCGGTTTGATAAACGAAAGAATATGCGAAAACGTGTCGTCTGTGATGGCCTGTGCCCGTTTGATCGCCTCAACTTCCTCCGGCGATTTAAACGAACGCAGCAGATTCACTTCATTGCTCAACCGATCATCAGCAAGCAGCGTAAGCGACGGCATTTTTTCAGCATAACGGTGATAATCTGAAATGGTCATCGTCTCTGTTTCCACAGCGATACGGCTTGCCTTTTCCTCCGCAAAGAAAGCTGACATTTGATCACACAAATTTTCCTGAAGCAGTACCGGAAAATCCGTGATTACTTTCTGTGCTTTTTCGATATAGCGTGAATCAATGATGAACTGCGCATGTTCACGTGTGAACAGCAATGTGCCTGCCGAAGATTTCATCCCGGTCAGATACCGACGGTTTAAATCGGAAGTAATCATTGCACCGTCTACATCATCGGGCAGACGGCCCATCAGTTTTTTTAATGCTTCTGTCATTTTTGCTTCATCTCCCATTTGGATTGACACGGTTTTAAAGGTGCACGTTTTCTATAATACGCGCGAATATGAATTGTTTCAAGTGTACGCCGCAGTTTAAATGTCACACCTGTTTCCTCAAGCATCGGACAAACCAAAACCGTGAACATTCCTTTTAAATTTCCGCCTACAATATCTGTATAAATCTGATCGCCGACGACACCAATTTCCTGAACCGGAAGTTTTAATACTTTTTGCGCCTTGGTAAATCCAACAGTCAGCGGCTTATATCCGGGCGCTACAAAATCAAGTCCCAGATTTTTTGCAAACGGTGCAACACGTTCCGGATAATTATTTGAAACGATAATCAGCCGTATATCGTTTTCCTGCATAGACGAAATCCACGCCTGCACATCTGCACGCAGCATCTGACTGTTATGCAATGTCAGTGTGTTGTCCACATCGAGGATCAATCCTTTTAAACCGTTTGCATGCAAAAAAGCAAGATCAATACGTGTAACATCTTTTAAAATGACGTTCGGTTGGAAAACAGACATAACATCCTCCCCGGAATAAACGAAAAAGCGAGCCTACGCCCGCTTTCTCTTTCCTACAAACACTTATCTATATTTGCGTTTCCGTGCAGCCTCAGACTTCTTTTTCCGTCTTACAGAAGGCTTTTCATAGTGTTCTCTTTTGCGAACCTCAGCCAACACACCGGACTTAGCACAAGATCTTTTAAATCTTCTGAGTGCGCTGTCGAGAGACTCATTTTCTTTTACACGAACTTCTGACACTTTATTCCCTCCCTTTGCCACATAGGCAGAGGTTTACAATCTATATTGCAACGAATTTATTATATCAAATTCGCACTACGATTGTCAAGCTTTTTCCAAAAAGTACGAAAGCGAAATTTAACGTACGACAAAATTCACCAGTTTTCCCGGAACAACAATCTCTTTTACGATCTGTTTTCCTTCCATTGCCTGCTTCATTTTGTCATTTTCTTTTGCAAGCAGAGCCATTTCCTCTTTGGAAGCATTGGCGTCGATCTCTGCTTTTGCTTTGATCTTGCCGTTCACCTGCAAAACGATCTCTACAGTTGCCGCTTTACATTTTGCTTCATCATAGGAAGGCCAAGACTGTTCGTTGAGCATTCCGCCAAAACCAAGCTGCTCATAAAGCTCTTCGGTGATGTGCGGTGCAAACGGATTCAAAAGGATGAGCAATGTACGGTAATCCGCTTTTGTAAGACTACCCGCATCCTGAATATCGTTTAACAGCGCCATCATTGCAGCAATCGCCGTGTTGAATTTGAGGTTTTCGATATCCTCGCTGACTTTTTTGATCGTCTTATGGATCGAAGATTCAAGTTTCTGTGAATAGGTATCGCCTTCACAAACAATATCCTGCAAGTTCCAAACACGATCGAGGAAACGTTTGCATCCACGCAGACTGGTATCTTTCCACGGTGCAGCTTTTTCAAAGTCACCGATAAACATCTCATACAACCGCATGGTATCTGCGCCGTACTCGTTGACAACATCATCCGGATTGACGACATTGCCGCGGGATTTACTCATTTTCTCGCCGTTTTCACCGAGAATCATGCCATGACTTGTCCGTTTTGCATACGGCTCTTTGCAGCTGACGACACCGATATCATACAAGAATTTATGCCAGAAACGAGAATAGAGCAAGTGAAGTGTGGTATGCTCCATACCGCCGTTATACCAGTCAACCGGCATCCAGTAGTCGAGTGCTTCTTTTGCAGCAAGTGCCGAGACATTATTCGGATCACAGTAGCGCAGGAAGTACCAGGAGGAACCAGCCCATTGCGGCATCGTATCGGTTTCACGTTTTGCCGGACCGCCGCAGCACGGACAAGTGGTGTTAACAAAACTATCAAGCTTCGAAAGCGGCGACTGACCATCGTCTGTCGGCTCAAATGACTCGAGTTCCGGCAGCATCAACGGCAGCTCTTCCTCCGGAATCGGAACAAATCCGCATTTTTCACAATGTACAATCGGAATCGGCTCGCCCCAGTAACGCTGACGGGAGAAGACCCAGTCACGCAGTTTGAAGTTCACTTTCGGATGACCGATACCGTTTTCCTCGAGCCATGCGATAATTTTTTTCTTAGCTTCCTCAACGCTTAAACCGTTTAACATACCGGAGTTGACCATCACACCGGTTGCACAATCAGTGAACGCTTCTTTTTCAATATCACCGCCTGCAACAACTTCGATGATCGGCAGATTAAACGCTTTCGCAAAGTCATAGTCGCTGGTATCGTGTGCCGGAACCGCCATAATCGCACCGGTACCGTAGCTCATCAGGACATAGTCGGAAATGAAGATCGGAATCTCTTTCTCGTTGACCGGATTGATTGCACGGATGCCCTGAATCTCAACGCCTGTTTTATCTTTTGCGATCTCACTGCGCTCAAAGTCGGATTTTTTCGCTGCCGCCTCCTGATATGCAGTGATCTCATCCATATTTTTGATAAGATCTGCTTTTTCGCGGATCATCGGATGCTCCGGCGAAATAACCATATAAGTCGCGCCGAACAGCGTATCCGGACGTGTGGTATAAACGGTCAGTGTATCGCCGGCAGTCGTTTTGAAGTTCACTTCTGCACCAGTCGAACGGCCGATCCAGTTTTTCTGCGAAACTTTCACGCGGTCGATGTAATCGACATCCTCAAGATCATCGATCAAACGCTGCGCATACTCTGTGATTTTTAACATCCACTGGCTTTTCACTTTATGTACAACTTCGCCGCCGCAGCGTTCGCAGACGCCGTTGACAACTTCCTCATTTGCCAAAACGACTTTACAGGATGTGCACCAGTTCACGTTCATTTCGCTTTTATACGCCAGACCATGTTTAAACAGCTGTAAAAAGATCCACTGGGTCCACTTATAATATGCCGGATCAGTTGTGTTGATCTCACGGCTCCAGTCAAACGATAAACCGAGCGACTGAATCTGTTGTTTAAACCGTGCAACATTCTGCGCGGTGACAATTTCCGGATGAATGTGATTTTTCATCGCATAGTTTTCAGTAGGCAGACCGAACGCGTCCCATCCCATCGGATACAATACATTATATCCTTCCAGACGGCGTTTTCTTGAAACGATATCGAGTGCCGTATACGGACGCGGATGACCGACATGCAAGCCTTGTCCCGACGGATACGGAAATTCTACAAGCGCATAGTATTTCGGCTTTGTATAATCGTTTTCTGCGCGAAATGTCTGTTTTTCTTCCCAGATTTTCTGCCATTTTGACTCAATGGCTTTAAAATCATACTTCATGTGACCCCATACTCCTTTTACATGACTGCTGTTTCTTATTCTTCGATCCCCAAGATCTCTTTGACATCAAGGCGTGTGCCATCTGACCACAGCTTTTCTAAATTGTAGTAGTTACGCGATGGCTCATGAAAAATGTGAACGATCACATCAATGTAATCGAGAATAATCCAATTGGCTGTTTGGTAGCCCTCCACACTTTTTGGCAGACGGCCCTCTTGTTTTAATTGATATTCCACCTCGTCAGCCAGCGCACGGACATGTGTGGTATTGTCCGCCGATGCGATGACAAAATAATCGCCGAGGATTGTAACATCATGCACACGGATTGCTTCAATCTGATCGGCTTTTTTATTGTCGAGGATTTCAATCACCCGTTTGGTCAGTGCTAAAGAATCCATTTGTACTTCCTCCGTTTTTATTTGGTTTGCGCCGAAAGCCGTTCGCACAATTCATTATAGCAATCGATCGAATCAAACGCAATCGGCAGCCGTTGTTTCACCAGTTTTTTTATCGTAAATTGTACTGCTTCAAGCAAAACGCCATCCAAGTCATAAAACGCGCGTTCCCGCAGCTCTTTTGCTTCCTTATAGGTTCGATCATAGGAAACGACATCCGCGACATATACGATCTTTTCAAGCAAGCTCATCCCGCGCCGTCCCGTTGTATGATAACGAATCGCATTCAACACATCAGGGTCCGTAACCGAAAATCGTTTCGGAACGGTCAAAAATGCAGTAATTCCATGATAGACGTTTTGATTTAAAAGCAAAGAAGTATCATTGATTATACCAGATTCTTTGAGAATTGTAAACTGCTCGTCCGCGGGAATTTCCTTGGCAATATCGTGTAAGAGGCCGGCAGTCTTTGCCGCAGTAACGTCTGCACCATATGTTTCGGCCAGTTCACCGCTTAACCGCGCCACTGCCAATGTGTGCTCATATCGTTTCTTTGAAAGCGTTTCTTTTGCCGCTTGTTCAAACTGACAAAGTTCCATATTGTCCGCCTCCTTATTCATAAAGATGATGTTCCTTGATATAGGAAAGTACCGCCGGCGGCACATAGGCGGCAGTACCGGTTTCCTTTAAATTTCGCCGCACCTCTGTAGATGACACTGGGATTTCCTTCACAGGCAGAATGAGAATACGTTTGGCATAGCGCAAAAGCGATTCCCGACTGCTGCAAAGAGCCGTGTATTCTCCCGCTTCTCTCGCACCGGCAACGAGTGTTGCGAGCGTCAAAATTTCCTCAAAGCAATACCACTTATCAAATGACGCAAGCATGTCCGAACCAACCAGCAAAAAAAGTTCTGCCTGCGGAAACTGTGCATGAATCTCACGCAGGGTTTCCACAGTATAGCTTTTCCCCTGCCGTTTCTGTTCGATATCGCTCACGATCACGTTTTTCTGGTCTTTGAATGCAAGCGAAAGCATCGCCATGCGATCTTCGCTGGACGCGAGTTCTTTCGCCTGTTTATGCGGCGGAACATTTGCAGGAATCACAATCATCCGGTCAAGTGAAAGCGCCTCCATACATTGTCGGCACAAGCTCACATGCCCGTCATGTACCGGATTAAATGTTCCGCCGTAAATGCCGATTTTTTGGCTCATGCGTCCAGATCATAGATCGGTTCTTTTTTATTCTGCTTATACAGTACAAATTTGGAACCGATGACCTGTACGATATCGCATTCTGCTGCCTCAGCGAGCTCCTGCGCCGCCTCTCTTGCAGTCAGCAGACTGTTTTCCAGCACTTTTCCCTTGACGAGCTCTCTAGACGGGAACGCGTCGTTTAATTGCTTTAGTACGGTCGGCGTAATGCCGTTTTTGCCGATAATCAAAATCACTTCAATCGAATTGGCATATTTCCGCAGCGTTGCACGCTGTTTTGTCGTAATCATTCCGTTTCTCCTTTTCTCTGCTTTAAAAAAGCATCCATTTTCTTTAGTGCCATCCCGCGATGACTGATCGCATCTTTTTCTTCCGGCGTACATTCCGCCAGACTTTTTTCTCCCACCATAAAAATCGGATCATATCCAAATCCGTTTTCGCCGCGCGGACCAGTTCCGATTTTTCCTTCGCAGGTACCATGGAATAAATACACCTCATCCTTTGAAAGAATCAGTGAGATGGCACACTCAAATCGAGCAGTACGCTGTTCATCCGGCACATCGTGAAGCTCCGCAAGTACCTTTTGATAGCGGCCGACATCGTCAAGCGAGGGACCACCATACCGTGCGGAAAACACGCCCGGCGCACCGCCAAGTGCATCGACCGAAAGGCCTGAATCGTCCGCTACAGTCGGAAGTCCGCTTAAATCAAATACAGCTTTTGCTTTAATGTATGCATTTCCCTCAAAGGTATCGGCATTTTCCTCTGCTTCACATACAATCCCTGCATCTCGAAGGGACAGCACAGTGTAGCCATGCGGTTCTAAAATACGGGTAAACTCTTTCACCTTATGCGCATTATTGGTTGCAACAATCAGTTTCATCTGCCTGCACCTCTTTCTCAGTCAAACAGCGCATTCACAAAATCCTGCGCAACAAACGGCTGCAAATCATCCAGTTTCTCGCCCACCCCGACAAACTTCACCGGAAGTCCGAGTTCATCTTTGATCGCAATCACGATACCGCCTTTTGCAGTACCGTCGAGTTTCGTTAAAACGATACCGGTAATGCCAGCCGTTTCTTTAAACTCGCGCGCCTGGTTCACACCGTTTTGACCGGTCGTCGCATCGATGACAAGCAGCACCTCACGATCACAGTCACCAGCCTCGCGGTCAATGACACGCGAAATTTTCGCAAGCTCATCCATCAGGTTTTTCTTGTTATGCAATCGTCCTGCCGTATCACAGATAATTAAATCCGCGCCGCGTGCCTGTCCGGCCTTAATGGTGTCATACACGACTGCCGCAGGATCAGCACCTTCTGCATGGCGGATCATATCAACGCCTGCACGCTCTGCCCAGATGCCAAGCTGATCGGCAGCGGCTGCACGGAACGTATCTGCTGCACCGAGAATTACCTTTTTGCCCTGTGCCTTATAGTTAGCCGCCAGTTTACCGATCGTTGTCGTCTTGCCGACACCGTTTACACCGATCATCAAGATAATGGACGGTTTTGTGTTGATATGCATTTCATCGGAGCCGGACATCATCTCAGAAATAATCTCCTTGAGCATATCTTTGATGACTGCCGGATCGGTTTCACCGGTCTTTTTAATCCGGCTGCGCAGCTCATCGCAAATTTTCACGGAAGTCTGCACACCGATATCACAGAGAATCAGCGTTTCCTCGAGTTCTTCAAAGAAATCCTCATCAATTTTTGTAAATGAATGAATCACCGTTTCCACCCGGCGAATCATTGAATCTTTTGTCTTTTTGAGTCCGTTTTTAATCTTATCAAAAAAACCCATATCGCGTCCTCCTTTATTCTGCCGAAAGCAGATTGGTTGTATTGGTATCGGAAAGCGTCAATGTCAAAAGCTTGGAAACGCCGTCTTCCTGCATCGTTACACCATACAATACATCTGCGGCTTCCATAGTACCGCGGCGGTGCGTGATCATAATAAATTGCGTCTGTGCGGAAAGCGTCTTTAAATATGCAGCATATTTATCAACATTCACATCATCAAGCGCTGCCTCAATCTCATCAAGAATACAAAACGGCGCCGGATGAACCCGCATAATTGCAAAATAAATCGCGATTGCCACGAACGCCTGCTCACCGCCGGAAAGAAGGGTGAGATTCTTAATCACTTTTCCCGGAGGCTCCACATGAATCTCAATGCCGGTTTCCAGTACATCGGACGGGTCCGTCATCGTAAGCTCCGCGCGTCCGCCGCCGAACAAATCCACAAAGATCTGTTTGAAATGGCGGTTAATTTGCTCGAAGTTTTCTGTAAACACCGTTTTCATCTGCTGCGTCAGTTCATCAATTAACTTCAGCAGCTCGCGTTTCGCCTGCTCCGCATCGGAAACCTGGTGCGTCAAGAACGTATAACGCTCATTCACTTCACGGTATTCTTCAATGGCATCGACATTGACACTGCCGAGTGCACGAATTTTATTCCGTACGGTAGAAAGCTGCATATTCGCTTTCGGCAGATCTTCAATCGGCTTTGCAAGTTTTGACGCCTCCACACGGGTCAATTCATATTCCGTCCAAAGCTTTTCAATCAGCTCATCAAACGTCTTTTGAATCTGCGCTTTCCGCTCTTCGAGCCGTACCGATTCACTCATATACTGTTCACGGATCTGCTGAAGTTTCCGCTCTTCCTCACGCAGCGCCGTTGTTTTCTTTTCTGCTTCCTGTCGCTTGACTGAAAACGCTGCGATTTCTCTGTCGACTTCGCCAAAACGCGTTTGAAGCTGTTCGCATCGCGCTCGCTTCTGCGCAATTTTTATACGAATTTCTTCATTCTCATGTTTAAACTGCGCACATAATGCGTGCAGACGTTCTTTTTGATCCGCACCCATTTCCGCCGTGCGTTTAATCATATCGATTTCCTGGCAAAGAAGTGCATATTCTTTCATCGCCTCGTTATACGCATCACGGATGCGTCCAGTGTCCTGCTCTGTTTCCTGCTGATCGTTTTCCGTTTTCAGGATTTCTTCTTTCAAGGACGAAAGAACCTGTTCGATTTGTTCAATTTGTTTCTCCGCTGCTGCTTCTCGATTTGAAAGCATTTCAATCGTCTGTTCAAACGATTTCGCACGCTCCGCGCGCATCTGCTCGTCATCACGTTCATGAGAAATCTGCTCCCGTGCCTGTGCAATCAACGCCGAAAGCCGTTCTTTTTCACTCTGTGCACGGATACTGTCCTCACTCATCGTACGGCTTTGTGCCTCAGAGGCTAAAATCTCTGCCGAAAGCTTTTTTACTTCCTGCTCTACTGCCGAAAACGATTCGGAAAGCGTTTGCTTTTTCTCCGTCAGCGTTTCAATCGACACCTGCAGCTCTGAAATCTCATTTCTTCGGCTTAAAAGGCCTGTGCTCTTATTTTTCGAACCACCCGTCATGGAACCGCCGGCATTGACTACCTGACCGTCAAGTGTCACCACACGGAATTTATACTGATTTGCTTTCGCAATCGAAACAGCGGCGTCTAAGTCCTCCGCCACAACAACACGGCCAAGCAAAGAATCAATGATCCCCTGGTACTTCGGCGCAAACGATACCAGCGTACACGCAAGACCTACAAATCCATCAAACCGTTCAAAGCCACGGCAATCAAGCCGGTTTCCCTTAACTGCGGAAAGCGGCAAAAACGTTGCACGGCCAAGCTTCTCCGCCTGTAAAAGCCGAATAGCCGCTTTTGCATTTTGTTCATTTTCAGTAATGATATGCTGAAGTGAACCGGAAAGCGCTGTTTCAATCGCTGTTGCATACTGATCTTTTACGGTAATACAGCTTGAAACAGTACCGTGAATTCCCGAAAGCACACCGCGCTGTCCGCGCTTTAACACCTCTTTTACACTGTACGCATACCCGTCAAGGCTTTGCTCCATTGCTTCAAGCAGCTTCTTTTTCTGAGAAGCTTCCGTGAGTTTTCGCTCCACCAAACGAATTTCTTCATTCAATGCGCTGCACTTTTTCTCCCGGCTTTCTTTTTTGATGGAAAGACCCGCTCTTGCGTTTTTCTCTCGCTCCATTTGTTCAGATACCGATTGAATCAGCCCATCCGCCTGAAGAATAGACTGCTCATAAAGCGCCAGCTGTTCTTTTTGATGCGCAATCATCTGCGCCCGACGCTGCGCGTCTGCATTTAACTGTGCAAGGGATTCGCTTGCCGCCTGTTTTGCCAGCTGTGCCGACGACTGATCGAGTGTTGCCGTATGCAATTTTTCTCGCTCAGCCTGTTCTTTTTTCGAAAGTTCTGCACGATGCTCGAAAATTGCCGTACGTTTTTCTTCACTGTCAGTCTGTTCTTTCAGCAAGGATTGCGCTTTATCCTTTATTTTCTGCGCCTCATCCTGCTTTTCCTGCACCCGCTGTGCGGCTTCCTGTACCGTCTGATCCGTCTGCAAAATTTCAAGTTCTGTACGGCTTGCTTGCTCTTCATTATGACGAATGTCATTTTCAAGCACTGCACACTCAGACTCCGCTGCGGATACCTCTGCCTGCATTCTCGTTTTTTCCTGACGCAATGCATCTGCCTGAACCATACAATTTTGCATTTCTTCAAATGCGGCTGCAGACTGCGTCTCATTCTCTTTTAAAAGCGCATCTGTTTCTGTCAGACGCTGATTGCTTACCAAAAGTTTATCACTCTGATCTTTTAAGGCACGATTGGACGATTCGATCGTATCCGTCCAGATCGAAACTTCCAGTTCCTTTTTCTCAGCAGAAAGCGTCAAAAACGTTTTCGCCTTTTCTGACTGAGAACGAAGCGGTGCCAGACGGCTTTCCAGTTCTGTCATAATGTCACGCAGCCGCGCCAAATTCTCTTCCGCACGCACAAGATTGCGCTGTGCCTCTGTTTTGCGATAACGGAATTTCGCAATTCCAGCCGCCTCTTCAAAGATCTCGCGCCGCTGTGTGCTCTTCGCCTGTACAATTTCCGCAATTTTACCCTGTCCAACCAATGAATATCCATCTTTTCCGAGACCGGTATCCAAAAGACTTTCCTGCAAATCACGAAGCCTGATTGGTTTGCGGTTCATCATATATTCACTTTCACCCGATCGGTCGTAGCGACGTGTAATCGTCACTTCATCTTCATCGATGTGAAGTGTTCGATCTGTATTGTCAATCGTTAAAGATACCTCCGCAAACCCTTGTGGTTTCCGTGTTTTGGTACCGGTAAAGATGACATCTTCCATCTTATCACCGCGCAGTGTCTTTGTGGACTGCTCACCCAGTACCCACCGTACAGCGTCACTGATATTACTCTTACCGCTGCCGTTTGGGCCGACAACCGCTGTGAGTCCGCTTCCAAACGTCACCTTTGTCTTATCCGGAAACGATTTAAACCCTTGGATTTCCAGACTTTTTAACCGCAATGCTCTCACTCCTTTCCACTGAAATACTACCGACCGAAACATTCGGGTTCGGTTTTATCTGAAGGAAAACCCCTCTGTTTTGAAATAACTGCACATTCTTTCGCTGATGTCCGATCGCTTTGGACACACAGGACGGATGTACCCAAACGACATAATGACCCGGCATCTGTTCGGACAGTACCGACTCCATTTTTCGTTTATAAAGAACTGTTTCACACAGCTCCCGAAATGCGGGATGATATAACCCACCCACTCTGTTCGCACTGAGAGAAACGGAATCCTGCAGTCCAAGCCGGATGACTGGAATCCCATGCGCAGAAAAAAGCGCCAGCAAGTCTGCGCATACTTCCACCGCATCGTCAAACGCCATCGGCACATACTCCCCTGACGCGTACAACGACGCAAGCCTTGTCCCTTTTACAATAACCGTCGGATAAATGCGTACAAAATCAGGCGCAAGCGCACACAGTTCAGACGCCGTATAGCGTGCATCGGAACAACGCGTATCACCGTAAAGTCCTACCATCATTTGAAGGCCGAGTGAAAATCCCGCTGTCCGGATTCGATCTGAGGCACTGCGCACATCTGACGCCGTATGACCGCGTCCGTTTTTGATTAGCACCTCATCACGCATCGACTGTGCGCCTAACTCAATTGTTTTTACGCCGTATTGCTTTAACAGTGAAAGCATTGGTGCTTCCACCGCATCCGGACGTGTAGACACACGGATTCCCGCGCAGTCCCCGCGTTCCACAAAAGGAAACGCCGCCGTCAGATACGCACGCACTGTTTCTTCTCCGATTGCAGTAAAACTGCCGCCAAAAAAAGCCACTTCCATATCGGATGTAAGCCGCCCATTTGCGCATGCGTATGAAAGCGTTTTTGCAACATCCTGTGGTGTTACTGGGATTTCCTGTCCGGAAATCGCATGCTGCTCACAGAAACTGCATTGATGCGGACAACCGCGATGCGGAATAAAAAACGGGAACGTCTTATGTCTCATATCCCATCAGCGACAGTGCTTCTTTCGCGGCAAGCTGTTCCGCCTGCTTTTTGCTTCGTCCGGTTCCTGTACCAATCACGTTTGAGTTTAAATGTACCTCAACCGTGAATGCCTTATTGTGATCAGGACCTGTTTCTCCAACCAACACATATTCAATTTTTTCTTCACGATTTTTCTGAATAATCTCCTGAAGCGCCGTTTTATAGTCGCTTAATACACTGATCCGATGAATATCCATATGTTTGGGCATGAATCGGAGCACAAAATGCTTCGCCGGCTCATAACCGCCATCTAAATAGATTGCTGCCAATACTGCCTCAAACGCATCGGATACAACAGACGGACGCGTACGTCCGCCGGTATTTTCTTCGCCTTTTCCAAGCAGGATAAAATCGCCAAGTCCGATCTCATTTGCAAATTTAAACAGACTCTTTTCACACACAAGCGAAGCACGAAGCTTCGTAAGATCACCTTCCGGCTGATGGCGATAGTGTGAAAATAAATATTCTGCAACAATCAGTGACAGCACAGAGTCACCCAAAAATTCGAGTCGCTCATTGTCTTTTAAATTCCGCCGCCCTTCATGTGAATACGAGGAGTGCGTCAGTGCCTCACTCAACAGAATCGGATTTTCAAACGAATATCCAATCGCTTCTTCTATTTTTTTAAACTGTTCCATCGTTTTGTCTTTCCTTGTTCTGGGTTTGCTGTTTTAATTGCGCCATCGATGATGTAATCGCACCGATCACATCCATCTCGACAAAGTCGCGCGCCTGACGGATTGCGTTCTTAAACGCATTTCCGTTTGAACTGCCGTGTGCCTTAATCACCGGCTTGGAAATTCCTAAAAGCGGTGCGCCGCCGTATTCGGTATAGTCCATCTTTTTCTTAAAGCCTTTTACTTTTTTAAGCACCAGTAAACCGGCGAGCGTTCCCATAAACGAACTTTTGAAAATATCTTTAAGCGCATTGCCGATCATTTTGCCAAGTCCCTCGGTAAGCTTTAAGATGACGTTTCCGGTAAAGCCGTCGGTAATCACGACGTCAGCGTCGCCGCGCGGAATATAACGCGGTTCGATGTTGCCCGTAAAATGGAAGAGATCGCTGTCTTTCATCATTTCATGAACACCAAGTTCGAGTGCACGGCCTTTTGTTTCCTCTGCACCAATATTAACAACCGCCACACGCGGCGAAGCAACCTTCATGATTTTTTCCATATAGACGGAACCCATGACACCAAACTGCACAAGCATTTCAGGACGACATTCGACATTCGCACCTGCGTCCATAAGCATATAGCAGCCGCTTTCCGACGGAATGATGGGCGCAAGCGTTGCACGCCGCACACCCTTAATCCGGCGCAGCATCAAAGAAGCGCCGACGACCATTGCACCGGTGCTGCCGGCACACACAACTGCGTCGCCTTTGCCCTCATTTAACAGTTCAAACGCTTTCGCCATAGAGGAATCTTTATATTCCGTCATGATATCCTGCGGATGTGCGTCCACAGGAATCACACTTGGCGCATGAACGATTTCGATCCCGTCCAGTGAAATATTATTCTCTTTTGCACACTGTAATAGTTTCTGCTCATCACCGGTCATAATGATCGAAACGCCATATTCATCAACCGCCATCCGGCTGCCCTCAAGCACCGCTTTCGGCGCATCATCTCCGCCAAATCCATCGATGATAATTTTCATAGTTCTTCCCTCTCTTTTTGTAATACCTCATCAAGTGCCGAAAGTGCACGTTCTGCAAGCTGACGGTACCGTTCCTTTTTGTCGCGTATCGGTTCATCAAGCGGCGGCAAAATGCCCATATTGGCACCCATCGGCTGAAAATCGGTCACTGTTTCATCCGAGATATACCGGCTCAATGCACCGCTCATGGTTTGCGCAGGCAGTGAAAGCGGTGATTTTCCATGTAAATAACGGAACATATTTTTCGCCGCAACAATGCCGCTCATCGCCGATTCCATATAACCTTCCACACCGGTCATCTGTCCTGCAAAATAGAGTCCCGGACGTGTTTTCAGCGCAAACGAAGCCGAAAGCAATCGCGGTGAATCTAAAAACGTATTTCGATGCATGACGCCATAGCGGGCAAACTCCGCATGTTCAAGCCCCGGAATCATCGAAAAGACGCGCTTTTGTTCACCGAATTTCAGATTCGTCTGAAATCCTACCAAATTGTAAAGCGACCCTTCCGCATTTTCCTTTCGGAGCTGGACGACTGCCCACGGACGATGACCTGTCCGCGGATCGCGCAGTCCCACCGGCTTTAACGGTCCGAAACGAATCGTATCTGCACCGCGCTTTGCCATCACTTCGACCGGCATACAGCCTTCATAAACTGTAACGCTTTCATCACTGCGGTCGAATGCGTGCAGCGGCGCTGATTCTGCTGAAATCAGTGCTTCGTAAAAACGTTCATATTCCTCTTTATTCATCGGACAGTTTAAATAGTCATCATCGCCGCGCCCATAACGGGACGCCGCAAAGACAACCGTACGATCGATACTGTCAGCCGTGACAATCGGCGCCGCTGCATCGTAAAAGCTGAGCCGCTTTTTGTGCACCAATTCACTGATCGCATCTGCCAGCGCATCCGATGTAAGCGGTCCGCTTGCGATAATGCAATTTTCCTCCGGAATCGCAGTCACTTCTTCTGAGATCACTGTAATATTCGGATGAGATTTGATTTTCTCGGTAATATAATCAGAAAACCGTGTGCGGTCAACCGCCAACGCACCACCTGCTGCAACACTGCATGTTGCAGCGCTTTGCAGTGTGAGCGATCCCATTCGACGCATTTCTTCTTTTAAAAGTCCTGCTGCACTTTCAATGCGCGCAGCTTTTAATGAATTGGAGCAGACAAGCTCAGCAAATCCACTATAGTGATGTGCAGGTGTATAGCGATGCGGCTTCATCTCATACAGACGAACAGAAACACCGTGCTGTGCAAGCCAGTAAGCTGCCTCACAGCCTGCAAGTCCTGCACCGATTACTGTAACATTCATTCGTCTTTCAATCCTCTTTCATAACCGCACGATTCGTTGGAACAATAGATTTTTCCATTGCGCCCGCTCTTTTTCAAAAGGGTTTTACCGCACTTCGGACAGTGCTCCGCAATCGGCGGGTCCCAAGACAAAAACGAACAATCCGGATTTTTTTCGCATCCGTAAAATTTCTTTCCTTTTTTCGATTTTTTCTCGAGAATTTTTGAACCGCACAGCGGACATTCGCCCGGCATTTCATTGACAATGCGTTTGGTGTTTTTACATTCCGGATATCCCGGGCAAGCGAGAAACTTCCCAAACCGTCCGCTCTTGATAACCATTTTGCGTCCGCAGTTTTCACAAATCACATCTGTTTCCTCATCCGGAATCCGATATGATTTTCCTTCCGTTTCGGCTTCTGCTTTTGCGAGCGTTTCCTCAAAGCCATCATAAAAGCTGTGCAGCACGGCAGTCCACGATTTATCGCCTTCTTCGATTTCATCGAGATCCTTTTCCATATTTGCGGTAAAATCAGCGTCTACAATCTTTTCAAAGTGATCTTTCATAAGCTTTGTGGTCACTTCACCGAGTTCTGTCGGTTTTAATTGCTTACCATCACGCTCTACATAATTTCTGCCTAAAATCGTTGTAATGGTCGTTGCATAGGTACTTGGACGGCCGATGCCGTTTTCCTCAAGTTCTTTAATCAGTGACGCCTCTGTATAGCGCGGCGGCGGCTGTGTAAAATGCTGGCTGCCCTTGACTTCTTTCGGATCAAGATAATCCTTTTCAGCAAGCGGCGGTAACACACCGCCCTCTTCCTTTTCTTCATCGCGGCTCTCTGTATAAAGCACGGTAAAACCGTCAAATTTCACGGTGAAGCCGGACGCTTTAAACGTATAACCTGCGGCGTCAATCTGTGCTGCCACCGTATCAAGCAAAGCACTTGCCATCTGACTTGCAATAAAACGTTCCCAGATCAATTTATATAACTTATACTGATCAGTCGTCAGGCTCGCTTTCACTTTGTCCGGCGAAAGCTCCGGTACCGACGGACGAATTGCCTCATGCGCATCCTGTGCATTATTTTTCGATTTATAAACGCGCGGTGTCTGCGGAATATATGCTTTTCCATATGTCTGCTCAATATAAGACGCAGCTGCCTGTTTTGCCTCGTCGGAAATCCGCAGAGAGTCGGTTCTCATATACGTGATCAAACCGATTGCACCAAGGCCCTCTACATCGACGCCTTCATAAAGCTCCTGTGCCGCTTTCATGGTGCGGCGCGCCTGGAACCCGAGCTTACGGGACGCCTCCTGCTGCATCGTTGACGTAGCAAACGGCGGCGCCGGTGATTTCTGACGCACCCGGTTTGTCACTGAAGTCACCTGATACTCTGCATTTTGAACCGAAGCTAAAATTGCGTCGGTTTCTTCCTTTGTATGCAGGTCAATTTTTTTGCCGTCTTTTCCATAAAACTTTGCAACAAACGGCTTATCGGAGGACTGTGCTTTCAAAAGTGCTTCAATCGACCAATATTCCTGCGGCACAAAATTGCGGATTTCCTCTTCTCGGTCAACGATCATGCGCACGGTAACGGACTGCACCCGGCCTGCGGAAAGGCCGCTTTTGACCTTTTTCCACAAAAATGGACTCAGTTTATAACCAACAAGCCGATCAAGAATTCGGCGTGCCTGCTGAGAATTGACAAGCGCTTCATTCACCTTGCGCGGCGATGCCATTCCGCTTTTGACGCCGCTTTTCGTGATCTCATTAAACGTCACGCGGTTTTTTTCATTCAAATCGACACCAAGCAGCTGTGCCAAATGCCACGAAATCGCTTCACCCTCGCGATCCGGGTCGGTTGCAAGATAAATTTTGTCTTTATCTTTTGCTGCTGCTTTTAATTTTTTAATCGTTTCCGACTGTTTACGAATGTTAATATATTTTGGCGCAAAATCATTTTCAGTGTCCACACCAAGGCGTGATTTTGGGAGATCACGCACATGCCCCATGGATGCAACGACTTCATAATTTCGGCCCAGGTATTTTTTAATTGTCTTCGCCTTTGCCGGCGATTCCACAATGACCAGTTTCTTTGCCATAATGCCTCCACACCATTTTACACTTATTTTTCTTCCTCACCGCCTACGTATCTTCCGCCGATCGGAGAGGAAATCGCACCCGACAGCTCAAGATCTGTCAAAACGGAAAATAGCGTTCCGACATCAAGCTGACACAAAATTGCTAACTCGTCAATCGTTTTGGGGTGCGTATCTAAATGATTATACACCATTTTGTGTATTTCATCAAATGCTGTTTCTTCACTTTCTTGCTTTTTTTCACCTGCTCCTTGCCGGATTGGTGGTTTTGCTTCCTTTTTTTGAGATTTTGCCGTTCCGGATTTCTTGGAAAGTGCACGCATTGAAACAATTCCCGCACTCGCGTAATCTCCTTTTAATGAAGAAAGATCCATTCGCTGTGAAAATCCGGCATAAAGCGGAAGAGCGATATCTTCGGCAGCAAAGACCGGAACCGCACCGTCTCGCAAATAACGAATCACACCGCCATAATTCGGATCAAACAAATCACATGGCGGTACGCAATAAAGTTCTTTTCCCTGATTGAGTGCATGTTCCGCTGTCAAAAGTGTTCCGCTGCGAATCGGCGCTTGTACAATTAACACCCCGACAGAAAGCGCTGACATCAATCGGTTACGAACCGGAAAGGTACGCGGTGTAACGGTTGTCCCCGGAGGATATTCCGAAACCAGCGCGCCGCCGCTGTTTAAAATCGCACGTTTAAGTTTTCCATTCTCCGCAGGATAGTTGATGTTCAAACCACAAGCAAGTACTGCAATCGTTTTTCCGCCTGCTTCGAGTGCCGCACGATGCGCCTGTGCATCCACGCCGACTGCACATCCACTTACAATCGTACATCCTGTCTTTGCAAGATCCATTGAAAGCTGTCTTGTCACCGCCAGGGAATATTCACTTGCTTTGCGTGTTCCAATCACCGTAACAACCGGTTCCTCATCAATGCCTGAAAATTTTCCCAGCACATACAAAACAGTCGGCGGATCATATAACTGCAAAAGCCGTTTCGGAAAATCGGAATCATCGGGTGTCAGTACACGAATCCGATAGTGTGCACAATCGTTTAAAATGCGGTCGGCACGTTCGATCATTGTGCGTTTCACGCTCTTTGCTTCTTTTGGCGTTAAAATTTTGCATGAAGCAAGATCCGATTCATCCGCCTCATAAACCGCTTTCGGTGAACCATAGTGTGCAAGCAGCCGGCTTGGGAGTGGACTTCCATACGGGAAGCATTGAGAGAGCCAAATATAATATCGTACTTCACTCATACAAACATCTCCTTCAACGATTCATTTCCCACATTAAAATACATGCAGCCATCGAAGCATTCAGCGATTCTGTATTTCCTTTCATCGGAATGGTAATCCGATGATCTGCGATTTGTGCGATTGTCTGCGGCAATCCGTTGCCCTCATTTCCGATCAGCAAAAGACTGTCCTGCGAAAAGGAAAAAGTACCAATTGACTGAGCATCTGCATCAACCACCGACGCATATACCACTGCACCATGGCTCTGAAATTGTTTCATTATCTCTGCTGCATCCGGTACAACATGTACCTGCATACGAAACAGAGATCCCATCGTGCTGCGAATGACCTTTGGATTGTAGATATCACACGTTTTTTGCGTCACAAGCACGCGGTCAATTCCCACTGCCTCAGCCGTCCGGATAATTGTACCCACATTTCCTGCATCCTGTAAATCAACGAGCAGGATACTCTTTCCTTTGTGTTCTATTGTATCGCAGGACGTAAAGTTGTCAAGTTTTCTTGCAATCGCGTAAACACCTTGCGGCGTCTGCACCTGAGAAAGCTTTGATTCCAAACACGCCTCAATCAAAAACACCTGTTTGCTTGCTTTTATAATTTCCTCCTGATGAGGAAGCCGTTCAAAGCACTGCTGTGTCACAAAAAGTGTATCAATGAGAACACCGCTGCGCACTGCTTCGTACACAAGCTTTACCCCTTCAACAGGAAATGCTCCCGCCTCCGTCCGTGCGGATTTCGAAGTGCACAGCTTCACATAACGCTTAATTTGCCGGTTGTCTTTGGATGAGATTTGTTCGAACAACGTTTGTTCCGCCTTTCTTTTCACAAATACGAAAAACGCCCGAGTCGTTTGACCGGGCGATTTTTTTAAATTACAGGTGTGCTTTTGCCTGCTCACAAAGAGCGGTGAAAGCAGCAGCATCATGAATTGCAATCTCAGAAAGCATTTTGCGGTTTAATGTAACGCCAGCTTTTTTCAATCCATTCATAAAGGTGGAGTAGTTCATGCCGTTTGCTTTGCAAGCAGCAGAGATACGGGTGATCCACAGTCTTCTGAAGTCACGTTTTTTCAGTCTGCGGCCGATGTACGCATACTGACCGGATTTCATCACAGCCTCTTTTGCAGTTTTAAACAGCTTGCTTTTGCCGCCCCAGTAACCTTTTGCAAGTTTGAGCGTTTTATTTCTTCTCTTACGAGTAGCCATTGCTCCTTTAATACGAGCCATAATTTAGTACCTCCGTTTATTCTTCCTATGTTAATTATTTGTACGGGATCAGCTTTTTGATTGCTGCAACGTTTGTTTTATCTGCATACGCACCCATACGAAGCGCTCTTTTGCGTTTGGTTGTTTTCTTGTTGAGGATGTGGGATTTGTTTGCATGCGCACGTTTTACTTTGCCGTTTTTGGTCAATTTAAAACGTTTTTTCGCACCGGTATGTGTTTTTACTTTAGGCATGGTAAAAAAGCCTCCTTGATTTTAATTACTTTGCAGCCTTTGGTGCAATGAACACAGCCAAACTGCGTCCTTCCATTTTCGGCGGTTTATCGACCGATCCGACCTCAGCACAAGCTTCAATGAATCGCTCGAGCAATGTTTTGCCCATTTCCGGGTGTGCAAGCTCTCTGCCGCGGAAGCGCACAGAAACTTTCACCTTGTCGCCGCCCTTTAAAAATTTCTTTGCCTGATTCGCTTTGGTGTCAAAATCGTGCACATCGATGTTAAGCGACATACGCACTTCTTTGACGTCAACGGTTTTCTGGTTCTTTCTTGCTTCTTTTTCGCGTTTTGCCTGCTCATAACGGTATTTACCGTAATCCATAATGCGGCACACCGGCGGAGTCGCCTGCGGTGCGATTTTTACAAGATCCAGATTTTGTTCTACGGCGATCTTCATTGCCTCGCGCGGAGACATGATGCCAAGCTGGCTGCCGTCGCTGCCGACGACGCGGATCTCCTTGTCACGAATCTCTTCATTCATGAGCAATTCATTCGTTTTGCTAATGATCAAACACCTCCAAAAAATGAAAGAAAATAAACAAGCGCAGACGAACTCGCCTGCGCTTTTTCAACACAAAGTAACACGGAACTGATTCCGTTTTTTCGTATTGACCCGTGCAATCAATTATCCACAGGTGAGAACATGGCGGTTCTGCTTTGTTTTCCTAAACATTCTACCACACGGTTTTATTTGTGTCAAGTATTTTTATAAAATTTTATTCTGCTTGATAAAGCGTTTTCATCCGATCGACATAACGGGAGACCACACGCCAATCCGCACGCTTTCCATCATCCATCTGACGCGGACGGAACTTATGCAGCGACATCGCAAGCTTTTCTGTCTCGCTCATCGAAACAGGACGTTCCAGATCAGCCATCAACATCAGATATTCTTTCTTTTGTGTGACTTCCCCACAGCAGCTTTCGAGCACCACCGAAAATCCGCCCGTCAAATCGTCCGGTAGCTGTACACTGATCTGTCCGCAGCAGATAGAAACATCTTCTTTCGCTTCTCCCAAAAAGCGCTCAGTGCAAAGTACGCGGTCATCTTCCGTCTTGACCGTGCAGGTAATCGTATACGGCGCATCCGAACCATCATTGATGATGTGCACGCCGACAGTGAACGATTCCCCAGCCTGATAAAACAGCTTTTCATACGAAAGACTCACCATGACACGCGTATATGCTTCACGCAGAAAGTAATACGCAAGCTTTTTACCGCCGTAATACTCAAGCACATTTGAACACTGCACATTCGGCCACGGTTCATTAAACTGCCACGTCATCTCGCCAACGTTTTTCCATTGACGGCGACGATTTGCTTCCAATGAATACCGAAGGCTCTCTGCCTGCACGAATTGATTCACCTTGATGTATTCCTCAAACGGAATCTCGCGAAGCTCGCCAAACATTGTACGCTCACGGACAGCATAGTTATCCCATCCACCGCTGTGATGTACCCACGCCGCATTCTCAAACGCAGTACAAAGATGTTGGTCTTCTGTCTTAAAAATCCGCTTGATCTGTTCAAACGAACTGATGCCGCCGCAACCAAACTCACCATGGACAATGCTGTCGGAATTGTCATAATAGCGATAGTGGTCATACGGGCCCATATAGCCCCACGGACCGTGCACATCGTGGTTATTGCCAATATCCCCGACTTTTAAGAGCGCATTCGGGCCAGATGCCGACGATGGCAGCATCTGCACATCAGGACACAGCGTTTCGAGCACACCTTTTAACATTGCAAGTGTCGGATCTTCAAATGTTGCAGGATGCCCCTCATGATCTTCACTATCCATGTAATGCCAGTCAGTCAGCTCATTTCCACCGTCAAAAAACGTCAAACACACATGATTACGCCGCTGTTTTGCAGTATGTACCGCCGCCCTATGCAAAAGTGCGAGAAATTCCGGATCGCGCGACGGCACGTCGTCACAACCTGAACTCGACATCGTAAACTCCTGCAAAATCATCAAGCCATATTCGTCGCAAATGCGGTAATACGTTTCGCTTTCCAAATGACCGCCGCCCCAGATGCGGAGATAGTTGATGTTCGCTTCTTTTGCCGCAAGGAGCCGCGCGCGGATTTCCTGTTCATCCACACAGTGCATACAGTCAAGCGGCACCATATTCGTTCCTTTTAAATAAATGCGCTTGCCGTTTACGACCACCAAATAGCGCAGTGCATCTTCTCTTCCATCAGCATGTGCATACGAAAGAGTACGGAAACCAACGCCTTGTGAAACAGTATCTTCTGCGCCCGATTCAGAGGAAAGCGTCATCGTCATATCGTGAAGCACCTGCTCACCGTATCCGTTCGGCCACCATAAAAGCGGTTGGTTTTCGCCGAGGTCAAGAGTAAGCGACAGCGTATGGATACCCGTTGTCAGCGATGCAGACACCTGTTTTTGCACCGGCACTTCTCCATGCGCTGTTTTGACAGAAAGTGATACCGACAGCGTTGCGGTATGATCAAAAAACGCTTCGATCTCCGCTTCACACAAAAGCTTCCAGCCCTCATTCGTCAAAACAGGGCGTGCGAAATGATAAAGGAACCGCGCATAGTTATAAGATGTAAGTGTCACGGGCTCATAGAGTCCAAGATCCATCAGCCGCGCAGCAAAGTCCCACTTATAATTAAACCGCGCTTTCAAATAACGAGTTTTCGAGGTATAACCAGGCTGTGCATCCGCAAGCGGTGCATGTTCAAGCACACAGACAAGGATGTTCTCCTCATCGGGTTTTACAAACTTTGAAATTTCCGCTTCGAACGGCGTATACATTCCCTCATGATGACCAAGCGAAATGCCATTTACATAGATCTGCGCGGAATAATCAATCCCGCCAAAATGAAGAACAAGCGGGCGCGTGGTCTGTTCTTTCGTCACACGAAATGTTGTACGGTAAATCCACCAACGTCCCGCAACCCATTCACACGAAAGGCTATTCTTATCAAAATATGGATCATCAATCAAACCAGCTCGCATCAAGTCCCGATAAATGCTGCCCGGAACTTGCGCATCAAACCATGGTGTCAAATTCGGCAAGAGCACACCCTCTTGCATATGTTTTGAAAAATCCGCCTGATACGGCAATGTACCAACGGCTTTCCATGGCGAAAGCGGAATCAATTGCATCATATACGTTTCCCCTCTCTCATTATAACTTAAATCTGTTTTCCTTTTTTGAATCAAGGATCAGCCACATTATAGCGAAATCATTTGTCGCTGTACAGTCCACAAAACGCCAAATTTCAATCAAATATTTTAGCAATCCTCTATAAAAATTCAACCAACAGGTCGGACAGATACTTCACCGGAACCGACCACTTTCGTCGTTCCATCGTCCAACAAAACGATGAGATGTCCGTCGTCATCTATCTCTATCGCTTTGGCTTCATATGTTTGTGCAGATGAAATTACTCGTACTGTCTGTCCCAACAGAAAAGATCGAGCACGATATTCTTTAAGAAACGAACGGGAGGCAAGTTCTTTACAAAACACTTCCAACTCATTTACAATCGTTGCAATCAGCAAGCTTCGGTCAATATGACGATCTGTATGCTGATCGAGTGCGGTGATAATCGACTGTAATTCTGACGGATATTCTTGCGATGCAACATTCACACCAATACCGACTACAACATAATCAAGCGTCTGATTCTCAAAATTCATGGATGCTTCTGTCAAAATTCCACACACTTTTTTTCCGTCAATATAGACATCATTGACCCATTTGATCTGCGCTTCAATTCCACATATCGAACGAATTGCTCGGCACACAGCTACGGCCGCTGCAGATGTAACAAGTGTTGTCACCTCAGCAGGATACGACAGACGAAATAAAACGGAAAAGTACACGCCGCCCTCTTTGGGTGAATAAAACTGTCTGCCTAAACGGCCGCGTCCCGCTGTCTGATGTTCCGATACCACCAAAACACCATCCGGTGCACCAGCATTCGCAAGTTGCTTTATCACGGTATTTGTGGAATCCACTTCTTTGTACACATCAATCGTATGAATGTGAGTATCTTTTGCTAAAAGAGGAAAAATACTTTCTTTGGACAAAATGTCCGAACGATTTTGCAGACAGTATCCTTTTTTCGATGCAGCATCAATCGGATATCCTTCGTTTCGAAGCACTTCGACCGCTTTCCAAACGGATGCCCGTGACACACCAAGCGAAGAAGCGATTTGTGCGCCAGAAATATTATTTCCTTTGTGTTCTTCGAGAAACGCCAGAACGCGCTCTTTTGTCGTCATGTCCGCGCTCTCCTTTCTTCTTTTTCTTCACAGCAAAACCGAACGAACCAATCCGCTTGCCAAGTGTATAATAATCTCCATGTGCATATGCTGCGAGCATTGCCCGTTCCAAATGAAGCTTCCCCGCCTCATCCATTAGCGATTGTTCAACCTGTACCGACACAACTTCTGCCAAAAACATATCATGTGAACCAAGTGGAATACGCTGCTTTACTTTGCATGCAATCTGCACGGGGCTCTGTCCAATTCCCGGACAAGATACGCCCTGACACGATTCCTTTGTCAAAGAAAAATGCGCAAATTTATCAATTTTCGCACCAGACCGTGCACCACAGAAATCAGCCACACGAACCAGCTTTGTGGTTGTAAGGTTAATCACAAATTCTCCTGTTTCACATAAAATCGGATAGGAATACCGCTCGGGACGAACAGAAATATAAGTCATTGCCGGAATCGTATTGATGATTCCGGTCCACGCAATCGTAATAATATTGGAATGCTCCATTGTTCCGCACGAAACAAGCGCCGGTGGCAGCGGCGCATGAATTGCGGCAGGATTCCATACAATTTTAGACATGTGCCTCCCCCTTTTTCGTTTTATTTTATCATCTCTTATTACAAACTGCAACTAGCCAAATCCATTCAATAAAACGCTTCTTTTTTCTTTTGGGCTTTTCAAACCCTTAAAATCATGTTATAATAAAAAAACAATTTACATTCCTTTTCGTCAAAACACAAAAATTTTTTCTTTTTTATTTTGATGAAGATTCTCATACACTCTGGAATGGAGGTTTTTCTATGAACACAAAAATTGCTGAAATTGCACAGCGCATAAAAGGCTTACGTGAAATTCTCGAAATTTCTGTTCAAGAAATGGCAGAATGCACAGACACCACAGTGGAAGAATACACTGCATGCGAAAACGGAGAAAATGATTTTTCTTTTACGTTTCTGCACAAATGCGCCGAAAAATTCAACGTTGACATTGTTGAGCTGTTGACCGGTGAAAATCCACATCTTTCCTTTTTTACCGTCACCAAAAATGGCCATGGTGTTACACTCAATCGCCGCAGTGGATTCCACTACCAACATCTGGCGCACAATTTAAAAAATAAACTCTGTGAACCATTTTTAGTAACAGCAATCTATGCAGAAGATCAGCAAACAAAACCGATTGCACTTTCTACCCATGAAGGGCAGGAATTTGACTATGTATTAAAGGGTACACTAAAAGTACGAGTAGAAGACCATATTGTTGAACTTCATGAAGGCGACAGCATTATGTATGATTCCAGCCACAGCCACGGTATGATCGCAACAGACGGTGCAGATTGCTTATTTATCGCTGTTGTCATCAAACGATAAACGAGGAATTTCATGAAAACAGGAATTACACAAAACAGCGTGATCCTTTCTTGCATACAAAGAATCCGCACCACAAACCGAACTGGGCTTGTGGTTATTCTTTGTGCTGTTTCATGTTTCTTTCATTATATTGTTACTAGCATTGTATTGTTTGCAGGATTGATTTTTCTTCTTTTCAGCAAACATTTATTCCGCGACACATTTTTGCATAAGCGCATGATCTTATTCGTGCCGTTATCTATTTTGCTCATTGTAGTTCCGTGGATACACCATAATTTTAAGGGAATCTTAGCAGGTGTCGGTATTATTTTAATCGGAATGCTTTTTCTCTTATGCTGCAAACGAATGACGTTGTCTTTATTTGATACAACGTTAGATGCTTGCTGCATTGCAAGCTATGTAACACTTCTTTATGCCATTTGCGAAAAAATAATTTTCGGATGGGAGTTTCGCTCCACAGCTGGTATTTGCAATGCAAACTATTATGGTACAATTTTAGAATTCACCATTCTAATCTGTCTATATCGAATGATGCGAATGCGTCACCAGCGTTTATTTTATGGCGTGACGCTCATCATGTGTTCAATTGGCGTATTCTTATGCGATAGCCAATCTACATGGATGGCGATTTCCGTATCTGTTTTTTTACTATTTCTTTTATGTAAAAAGAAACGTGCAATACTTTGGGGGCTTGGCGGATGTGCAATCCTCATCATCATTGCTTTGGCCATTCCGGGAATTATGGAACGTGTGCTTGCATTTCCGCATCGTTATGATGTACGTTCTTATATTTGGCACGATGCAATGTATGCCTTTTTAAAATATCCTATTTTTGGATTTGGCACAATGGGATATTCAGCGCTTGCGAACGCACTGGATCTTTACCCAGCGACACATGCACACAATCTCTATCTCGATGCATTATTGTGTTATGGAATTGTAGGCGTGTCCCTATGCTTATTTTATGTAGCCCTCTACTTCAAGAAAGTATTCATAAAAATTCGCACGCGTTACTGTTATGTATGCTCGCTCGCTGTTTCTGCAATTGTTGCAATATTGGTGCACGGCCTGACAGATCACACCGTACTCTGGATTCAAACCGGATTTCTTTTCGGAATTATACTGTGTGGAGCTTTTGTAAAACGCACATATCGCGGTGAAAAATAGAATTTCTAATTTGAGGTGTTTTATGAGGTTATTATGGGATTTGTTTTTTACATTTTTCCGTATCGGGGGATTGACGTTCGGCGGAGGCTATGCAATGCTTCCCATGCTGCAAAATGAGTTGGTTGAAAAGCGGAAATGGACAACAGAAGAAGAATTACTCGACTATTATGCCGTGGGACAATGTACTCCCGGCATTATTGCTGTCAACACCGCTACTTTTGTCGGTCAAAAAATCAAAGGCTTCTGGGGGGCTGTTTTTGCCACCGCAGGCGTTGTCTTTCCCTCTCTTGTCATCATTTCAATTATTGCAGGATTCATTCAGAATTTTTCACACTTAGAATGGGTGCAGCACGCCTTTGCTGGGATTCGTGTTGCAGTTGCTGTGTTAGTGGTGAATGCGGTACTAAAACTTTGGAAATCGGGCATTAAAGATATTTTAGGAATTATTATCTTCATTGTCACATTTGTTGTTTCAGCAGTATTCTCGCTTTCTCCTGTATTTGTTGTCATTGCGGCAATCCTTGTGGGAATTCTCGCAGGACAAGTAAAAAGGAGGACGAAGAAATGACATTTGTAATTATGTTTCTTGAGTTCTTTAAAACCGGTTTATTCGCAATCGGTGGAGGACTCGCAACACTGCCATTCCTTTATGATATGGCTGCGAAATATCCATGGTTCAATGAAGCGATTCTTTCGGATATGATTGCAATTTCCGAATCTACACCTGGTCCAATCGGAATCAACATGGCAACTTACGCAGGATACCACGTTGGCTCACAATATTTTGGAATTCCCGGTGGCATTTTCGGTGCCATTTTAACAACAACTGCATTGGTTCTTCCTTCTTTGATCGTTATCTTGATCATTGCAAAATTTTTAGAGCGTTTTAAAACAAATCAATTTGTCAAAGACGCCTTTTATGGTTTGCGTCCAGCAGTCACTGCACTCATTGCATATGCAGGTTATCAAGTCGTAGCAGAGAGCTTATTCCGCTTTAGTACCTTTTTTGAAACCATGCAAATCGGCGATCTGTTTGTTTGGAATGCAATCATCTTATTTATTGTTTTAATGGTTCTTTCTCGTGTTTTCAAAAAAATTCATCCTGCAGCCTGGATTGGTATCGCAGCTGTCGTCGGAATTTTACTGAAATTTTAACAAGAATCAAGTTTTTGCACTTTTTGGATACAGCGAAATTCACAAAGATTCAAAAATGCAAATCAAAACCCTTTACAATGTACGACTTTGTGGATATAATAAAGAAGAACTTGATAAAAGTTCACTCATTGTCTTCTTCTTTTTCTTTATTATGCGCTTTTGGCGTATAATCCCCTTATCTATTGCGATGACAAAAACCTCCGGATATCCGGAGGTTTTTGCTGTTTTATAAAAAAATATGACTGATTATAGTGCACGCCGTAATTTTAAAATCGTTAAATTAACTTCACCATCACGTGCATTTGCAGATCCAGAATACGTAAAAAATAAAGTGGTCTGCACCGGCGCGTTAATAATAATGAACGAAGAACCACAAACACTGCCTGGCTGCTGTGTTGCGAAATAAATTCCTGTTTCAAGATGCGCTGTTCCATTATATGATGGTGTCACCTGCATATAGTTCGCAGAACTAAATACTGCAGATACCTTACAGGATACCAAATAATATCCCGGTTCCAAAGAAATTCGCTGTGTATCAATCAGTGTAATCTGCCCTGTAGGATCTGTTACATCTGGAAATAGAGAAAGTGGGTTTCCTACAGTAAACTGTGCCTGATAATTATTAAATGATGCAAATACATCATCCGGCACAATACCGTCTGCGCCTGTGGCTCCAGTGGGTCCCGTAATACCAGTCGGTCCTGTCGCACCCGTAGCTCCGGTAGGTCCCGTAATGCCAGTCGGTCCTGTCGCACCCGTAGCTCCGGTAGGTCCCGTAATGCCAATCGGCCCTGTCACTCCCGTAGCGCCGGTAGGTCCCGTAATGCCAGTCGGTCCTGTCGCGCCCGTAGCTCCGGTAGGTCCCGTAATGCCCGAAATTGCTTGACAGCACGGCTTACACCATCCACAATATCGTTTCATTTCGTCGTCCCCTTTTCATTCATATTCCAATCTATTCAGACTTCACATAAAATGTTCAGGGGATCCAAGTCATCAACGATATCGTCGTTTTTAAAGCGAAAATTATTGTGCGTTTCCTTTGGTTTTCGGTGTAAGTTTTCGCTTATTTCCTTTTTCATCTACTAAATACGTATTCTCCAACTGACTACGCAAGTCCTGCCGAAATGCAGCAATATATTCTGCACGCAGCTCTGCCCGTTCTTTTATTTCTTGATCTGTCAATCCTTCTGGTGATTTTGCTTTTTTGGCAAGGAAATTGATTCGATCGATTTTACTCTGTTCCATAACAAGTGCCTTTCTTTGTATCAGATTTATTGAGTATACCATGAATGACCAACTTTTTCAATCATCTTTACAAAACAAAGTCCATAAGAACCGTTTTCTTCTTTCCTTTTGTCCGATCTTATCTGCTATAGCCAGCATTTCTCGTGCCATATCATATTCTTTTTCTTAAAAATACACAAACATCTTTTCATTCTCTTTTTTTCTTTTTCGTGATTCGCATTTTTTCTTATCTGTCTTTTGATATACTCAAGCTACCGGTATCCCGGATCACAGAATATCAGGAGGAATTTTAAAATGAATGCGAATCTGCTCCGGCTGACACCGGAAAAAACAAAAATCAGCATTTTCTTTCACGCGCTTCTTTCAGGATTACTTCCCTTTTTGCTCGGTGCGTCTACCCTGCTGCGTACACTCTCTCCGTTTTCTATTGCTTTTTTGGCTTCTACAACGCCAAATAATATCATTCCCGCATTACTTGGCAGTATCTGTGGGATCTTTCTTTTTCAAAACGAACATACCGTCTACCATATTGTTGCCGCTTTTTTAATTGCATTGATTCGATTCGTACTCGAACGAATTCTTACAAAGCGATTCTCCCTATGGATCAAATGCTTACTATGTGCAGGCATCAGCGGTCTTTGTTTATCCTTTTATGCAATCTTTGGACGACTCACAACATTTACCATCACACTTCTTTTGATCGAACTGATTCTCTCTACCAGCTGCATTCCTCTTTTTTCGATGGCTTTGCAAGGTATTTCACGCTTTGAAAACCGATATGAACTCCTCGATCTCGAAAAGATTGGATTATGTTTACTGCTGGTTACACTTCTTTGCGGATGTGCTTCTATCAAACTGTTTGGACTGAATATCGGTGTGATGTTATGTGCTGTGACGATTTTAACACTTGCCGCTCGCAGCGGTGTTGCAGGCGGCAGCATCGCAGGAATTTTATGCGGAGCTGCACTTTGCCTGTGCGATTCCTCTCTCGCTGATTTTGCGGTCTTTTTAGCGATTGCCTCTTTTCTATGCGGAATGTTTCAGCACGCGGGCAGATTTGTCCAGCTTCTTTCCTTTTTAGCTTGCAGTGTGTTTTCACTGTTTTTAATGGGGGCTTCTGGAACCATCACACTGCTTGTAATTTCCCTGTTTATCGGATGTGCTGTTTATCTGTTGATTCCTGAACGAATTCTCTTACGCACAATGATTCGTCAACAAGATGAATTATCCGGCGACACCGTTTTCCGTACCCGCATTCGATTTCTATCCAATGCGCTTTACACTATGCAGGAAGAGTTTATTGAAATCTCAGATAAATTCGATCAAATTGATGTGAACAATATTACGACTGTATATGAAAGCGCTTCGAATGAGATCTGCAAATCTTGTCCGCATTGTCTTTCTTGTTGGGATGCACGCTTTAGCGAAACACTCGACGCATTCCATCCACTAACCCAGACACTTCGACATGATGGCTGTGTCACTCCACAAACACTGCCTCGTTATCTAAAAGAATGCTGCCGCCAATCGGACAAGCTCTGTGCTGCGATCAACACGAGATATCGTACCTTTCGCTTTAAAGAAGGAAAGTCACGTGCGCTGAAAGAAACACGTCAGCTCATGACTGACGGACTTGATACAATCAGCGCACTGCTTGCTCAAATGGAAACAGGCATCTCCTCCATTGCGCATATTGACACAATAAAAACTCAAAAATTGGCAACTACATTCTCAGAAGAAGGAATCAACACAGAAACTGTCTGCGTATTTGAAGACCATTTTGGGCGATTTTGTGCTGAAGTCTATCTCGAACAATCCTTTGAATATCAAGTTGAAGAATTAGCGATGATCGCCTCAGATGCACTTGATCTTTCGTTTGATCCCCCGCAAATCTGTACCGCCGGTTCGCTGACACGATTGCTGTTTTTAGAAGAAGCACCTTTTTCTATTTCGTTTGAAGCAAGACAGATTGCATGCGGAGAAAGCCGAATCTGCGGGGATAGCGTTGCGTCGTTTACAGACGATTCAGGAAACAACTGCTTTTTATTAAGCGATGGCATGGGCAATGGACAGCGTGCGGCAATCGACAGCTTAATGACCTGCTCGCTGTTACAAAAGCTTTTGCGTGCAGGATTTGGAACTGCTGCATCCTTGCGTCTGCTGAATAGTGCGCTTCGAACCAAGTCATCAGATGAATCACTGGCAACTGTCGATCTGTTAACCGTAAATCCCACCAATGGACAAGCGCAGTTTTTTAAAGCAGGCGCAGCAGTTTCTTTGCTCTATCGCGGAAAACGAATCCGTGAAATCAAAGGAACTGCATTACCGCTTGGTATTTTGCAGGATACTGATGTAAAACCATATACACAACGCTTGACCGACGGTGATATTCTCATCTTATTAAGCGACGGTGTCACGGATGCGTTTCCGATTGAAGCCATGTGTCCATTGTTGAATCGATATGAAAAGAATGATGTAAAAGAAATTGCGTTTGCACTTTGCAGTGCCGTTAGTACCGAGCTGCATACGCCATGTGATGATATCACAATTCTGGTTGTTAAGATTGAGAAGAATCATGTCGCATAAAGGAAAAGCCCCGCATAAAAAGCGGGGCTTTTTTGCAGAAGAAAAAGCAAAAAAATATGAACAAATCATTGCAAAATGAAAAACGGTGTGTTATGATACAGATGTATGGACCGACCCGACGTTTGAATGGATCGGTTTTCGCTGTTTTATTCGTACTATTTTTATAAGGAGTGGAAACCTTGGAGAAGTTTTTCAAGCTGAAAGAACATGGTACAACCACCAAAACGGAAATCATGGCTGGTACCACCACGTTCCTCGCAATGGCCTACATTCTGGCCGTCAACCCGACAATGCTCGGTGCCGCAGGCATGAATTCAGAAGGCGTGTTCCTTGCAACCGCACTGTCTGCTGCATTGGCAACACTGATCATGGGCTTGTTCGCAAACTACCCGATCGCACTCGCTTCCGGCATGGGATTGAATGCATACTTTGCATATACCATCTGCCTCGGCGAGTTAAAAGACATGCCGAATGCATGGCAGGTTGCGTTGACCGCAATCTTAGTAGAGGGCATTATTTTCATCCTGTTGTCCCTGTTCAAATTCCGTGAAACACTTGTCAATAAAATTCCGGCGAACTTAAAATATGGTATTACCGCTGGTATCGGTCTGTTTATCACATTTATCGGCCTGCAAAATGCTGATATCGTAAAAACAGACGCAAGCACACTGGTAGCGCTTGGCGATGTAGGTTCCGCACCGGTTGCACTTGCACTCATCGGTATTGTGCTCATTGCCATCATGATGCACTTCAAAGTCAAAGGTGCTATCCTTTGGGGCATTCTTGCTACATGGGTATTGGGCATCTTTGCACAGCTCGGCGGCTGGTATGTAGTAGATCCGAAGCTTGAGATGTATTCGCTCATTCCGACAATCACCGGCATTGGTGATTTCCTGCCGAACTTCGGCGCACTGGGCGATATCGCATTTAAATTTGATTTTAATTTCATGGTCAACCATGTGCTGCAGTTTGCAGTCATCGTGTTCGCATTCCTGTTCGTTGACCTGTTTGACACCGTCGGTACATTGATCGGCGTTGCAAGCAAAGGCAACTTACTCGATAAAGACGGCACATTGCCGCGTGTAGGCCGTGCACTTCTCTCTGATGCAATCGGTACCGTTGCAGGTGCCTGCCTCGGTACTTCTACTGTTACAAGCTATGTAGAAAGCTCCGCAGGCGTTGCAGAGGGCGGCCGCACCGGTTTAACCGCTGTCACCACCGCAGTATTCTTCTTACTGGCAATCTTCTTCTGGCCGATCTTCAGTGTCATTCCGGGCTTTGCAACTGCACCGGCTCTGATCGTTGTTGGTCTGTTCATGCTCTCGAACGTTCTGAAAATGAAATTCGAAGGCGATATGGCAGACGTTATTGGTGGTTTCCTCGCAGTTATCATGATGCCGTTCTCCTACTCCATCGCAAACGGCATTATGTTCGGTATGCTTGCTTGGGTTATCATCAAACTGTGCACAGGCAAATGGAGAGACATTCATCCGATCATGTATATTGTCTTTGCATTGTTCGCTTTGCGTATCATCACACTTGTTATCTAATTGCTTGTGAGCATGAAAAAACAGCGAATAGAAAAAGAGAACCACTTAGAGAATCAAGGGGTTCTCTTTTCTTTTTTCTATGAATGTGCTATACTACACTTATAAACTTCCAGAAAGAAGGTCTTTTTCATGGAGCAATTTTATGAGATGCAAGTTGCAGGTTTAACGCGAAAACTGCCGCTTTGCAAAGTAAGCGACGAATTGTATATCGGTGCATTCGTCATCTTTGGCGACGTGGAATTAACAGTCAATTCCGCACGCGATTTGTTAAAAATCGCACCGGAGCATGACATCATGATTACTGCAGAATCAAAAGGCATTCCGCTGGTGCATGAGATGGCACGGCAGTCAGGTGAAAACACGTATCTCATTGCACGTAAAGCACCAAAGCTGTATATGAAAGAGGTTGTATCGACTGAGGTCACTTCGATCACAACGGCAAAAAAGCAAATGCTTTATATCGACAGTGAAGACGCGGCAAAAATGAACGGCAAACGCGTGCTCATTATCGATGACGTCATCAGTACCGGCGAAAGCCTTCGTGCTGTTGAAAAGCTTGTCAAACAATCAGGCGGAATTGTTGCAGGACGGATGGCAATTCTTGCAGAAGGTGATGCAAAATATCGCGACGATATTCAATATCTTGAGTTCCTCCCGCTTTTCAATCCGGATGGCACACCGAAAGTACATTAAAAAACAAAAAACTGCGTAGAGACAAAAAGTCTGTACGCAGTTTTTTATTACGAATTTTTTAAACAAGGCGGTGTTTTTACATACGCTGAGAGTACATTGGAAAGTGCTGCCGCACTGCTTGTATGTACACGCGCAATACAGATGTTATTTCGTTTTGCCTCCTGTGCAGCTGTATTGACCATTTTATGGGATACGGTATTTGTAAACAGGATCATCAAATCAGGGCATCCCAATTTCTTTCGCAATGGTCCATTCTCCTTTGCAAAAACCTTTGCTTTGCATCCGTACTGTTTACAAATGTTTTGATACTGACACACCATCCGTTCATTTCCGCCAATAATGACAACGCTCATACCTTCCTCCTTTAGTTAGCTTTAACTAACTTTTGCTTAAAAAGAATTGCGGCAAAAGCCGCTATCCGGTTTGTTTTAACTAACCAAAGTATACAATATAGCTATAGATTTGTCAAGCGCTTTATTTAAAAAATCAATTTTATAATAAAAATCCTTTTCTTATACACACAAAAATGAAATCTCCAATATTTTCTTGGATATATGACGATTTTGTTAGAAAAAAGCCATTTTCCTGTCATTTTCATCTGATATACTAACCTCAGAACAAAAGAGAAAGGGGGATTCCCCATTGAAAAAATGGATTCTGCGTATTCTGCTTATCCTATTGGCTGCAGTTGCAGTCGTTGCGTTATTCTTTTTGGGAAAGGGATATTTTATGTACCGCGATGCAATTGAAGAAACAAGCATTACCGAAAAAGTAGAAGAAATCCGTGCAAAAGAATCTTATACATCACTTGACAATTTGCCAAAGCTCTATTTAGACGCTGTGATTGCCGTAGAAGATCATCGATTTTATAGTCACGGCGGTATCGATCTCATTGCGACCGGACGAGCAATTCTAAACGATATCCGCACCCTTTCATTCGCGGAAGGTGGAAGCACAATTACACAACAGCTTGCTAAAAACATGTACTTCACACAAGAAAAACGAATTGAACGAAAGATTGCGGAACTATTTGTTGCGTTTGATCTCGAACGTAATTACACCAAAGAAGAAATTCTCGAATTATATGTGAACACCATTTATTTCGGCAATGGATATTACTGCATTCGTGATGCCTCAGAAGGATATTTTCAAAAAGAGCCCTCCCAAATGACAGACTTTGAAAGCACCTTGCTTGCAGGGATTCCAAATGCACCATCTGCCTATGCACTGACAACAAACCCTGATTTAGCACGACAGCGGCAGCGTCAAGTCCTTCAAAAGATGGTGGATTACGGCGTATTAACCCAATCACAAGCTGACACAATCGAATCTTCATCTCCATAGAACAATCGCACGGCAATTATTGCCGTGCGATTGCTTTTTTTAGATACTCAAGTAATGCGTCTTTTGTGTTTTGGACTCGTTCCTCCATAACCGCCGTAAGCAGCAGTGATATTGCCTCTGAGATTTGCCGACCGGATTGATTGGTTTCACGGCAAATGTCATTTCCATCAACCGCAAGCATCTGACGTGTTACACAGTCCTTTTGCAATTGAGACTGTTCTACCAAACGCTGTGCTTCGATCGCATCTTCTAAAGAAAACGATACTGATTTTGTTTTCGCAAGTGCACGCCAAACAGCAAGCATTGGTTGTACATACACACCAAATGCTGCGCGAAATTTTCGTGCCTCTATCCGTGTACGCGGCAGCGGCATATGCGCATGATCACATAAAAAAGAAACCTCTTTGCAAACACATCGCTCCATTCGAAGATTTCGTAAAATCAAATTCATCTGATCACCGGTTTTCTGTGCGCAAATTCCGATAATGGCCAAGCGAATCGACAGATCCAGCGGCGCGCACTGAAGTCCCTGCAGTGTATCTTTTGAAAGTGTAACCGGAAAAAATAAATGAATCACATCCCAATAGGAATACAAAATTTTTCCTGCATCGTTTGTGCAAAGCAAGCGTATAAATTCCCCGCAGATTCGTTCTGACGCAACCAAACGCAACCGATTTTTCTGTCTGTGTATCGCCTGCTCTGTTTCTTGTTCAATCGAAAACGAAAGTGTCGCAGCAAATCGAAGTGCCCGAACAATCCGCAGACCATCTTCAAAAAAGCGATCATCTGGATTCCCAACACATCGAATGATTCCTTTTTTTAAATCCTCTTGTCCTCCAAATGGATCAATCAAGCCCTTCCCATCAAACGCGATTGCATTGATGGTAAAATCACGCCGTGCAAGATCCTTTCTCAAGTCTGTTGTAAACGTAACGGATTTTGGATGACGTCCATCCTGATATATCCCGTCAATTCGAAAGGTTGTAATCTCCACCGGCATACCGTCAATCACTGCTGTTACGGTTCCGTGTGCAACTCCTGTCTCATAAACAGAACACAAAGGGGAAAGAATCCGTTTTGTTTCGTACCATGGCGCTGCAGTTGCCAAATCCCAATCATGTGGTTCTTTTGACAGTAAACAGTCCCGCACGCATCCGCCAACTGCAACGGTATCATATCCGGCTGTCCGCAGCGCACGCACAAGCCGCTGCACCGAAACATTCCACTCCAAAGCCTTCTCCTCCGGTTTACTTTGCATGAATATTGATAAACTCCGGTTTATATTTCGAATACATAATTTTCTGTTTGCTGTAAAGTCCATAATATCCTGAAAGCTGATAGCTTACAGCAATTGCAATAAAGAAATAGCACAAATTCCCCACACCAAACAATTCTGCTGCCATCAGCAGCGCGGAAAGCGGACAATTTGTCACACCGCAGAAAACAGCCGCCAATCCAATGGCAGCACCAAATCCAGGGTCTAACCCAAGAAGTCCGCCTGCTACACATCCAAATGTTGCTCCAACAAAAAAGCTGGGTACAATCTCACCGCCTTTATATCCAAAGCCAAGTGTCACCGCTGTCAATAATAGTTTTAGCAGAAATGATTCAGGACGCGCTGTGCCCGAAAGCGCCTCTGCGACCACATCCATCCCAGCACCGGAATACATTTGTGTACCAAGCAAAGTCGTTACAGCAACAACGATAACGCCGCCTATTGCAATCCGCAAATATCGATTTTTAATTTTTTGTCCGAGAAATCCTGCAAAGTGCATGGTGCGGCAGAACAAAATACTTACAAGTGCACACAAGATACCAAGCACTAAAACACGAAGAACTGTTACAATATCAATTCCACTGATCACAGGAATCGTAAAAGATTCCGCATGAATTCCCAATAAAGACGCAGTCACAGCAGCTGACACTGACGCAATCATACAGGGAACCAATGCCGCATAATACATCACGCCGACACTGATCACTTCAATACAAAAGACAGCAGCCGCCACCGGCGTACCAAACAGTGCTGCAAAGCAGGCGCTCATTCCACACATGGTTAAGATATGACGATCATCTTCATTCATCCGCATCCATCTGCCAAACTGCGCAGAAAGACTTCCGCCAAGTTGAAGCGCGGCCCCCTCTCTTCCGGCAGAACCGCCAAACATATGCGTGAGAACAGTCGAGAAAAAAATCGAAATCGCCATAGAAACCGGAATCTCTGCTTCTTTTCGAATGGAAGCTAACACAAGATTGGTTCCCTGCCGGTCTTCTGCATGGAAATGATAAAGAAATGCGATTACCAATCCGATTGCAGGAAGAAACCAAATCATCCATGGATGCTGTTCACGCAATCCTGTTGTATAGCTCATGGCATAAGAAAACCCTGCTCCTACCACACCAATTAGGGCTCCTGTAACACAAGAAATGACTGCCCAGTACAAAAACCGGAGAAAAATTTTTCCTCCGGTTTTTATTGTTTGCTCTTGTACTTTTAAAAACTGCATAACACATTGTTTCATCTGATAAACCGTCCCAGTCTGTTCACTTTTTCTCCTATTATTATACTGCTGTTTTCACCATCCGACAAGTCGAATCTCCTGTATTTGACAGCAGATACTAAAAAAAGTGGTTGCATCTTTTGAAAAACAGGCGCATAATTAAATATTATGTAGGTTTCTGTTTTATTTTTTAACAAAGGGGCGACAAGATGTTTACCAAAAAAGACATTGCACGATTGATGATCCCGCTCGTCATCGAGCAGGTGTTAGCAGTTGCAATCGGCATGGCTGACACAATGATGGTTTCAAACTGTGGTGAAGCAGCTGTTTCGGGCGTTTCCCTCGTAGACTCCATCAACGTTTTACTCATTAACATTTTCTCAGCACTGGCAACCGGCGGTGCCATCATATGTTCACAATTTATCGGACGTGATGATCAGGAAAATACAAATAAAGCGGCAAAACAGTTAATTGCATCTGTATTTTTGCTTTCTGCGATTATTATGGTATTTTGTCTGTTTTTAAATCAGTCCATTCTAAATCTTGTATTTCCGAATACGGACAAGAGTGTTATGGATAACTGCGTCATCTACTTTTTCTGGTCTGCAATTTCCTATCCGTTTTTAGGATTATACAATGCCGGTGCAGCACTATTCCGCTCTATGGGAAATTCAAAAATTACAATGATCGTTTCCGTTGCGATGAACTTATTAAACATCATCGGCAATGCTATTTTAATTTTTGGATGCGGCATGGGCGTTGCAGGCGCTGCAATCGCAACACTCATTTCCCGTATTTTCGGTGCGATTGTCATGTTGTGGCTGCTGCGTTTCCGCAGCCACGGAATCACGATCGATTCTCTCATCCATTGGAAACTTGACTTTAAACTAATCCGTCACATCCTTGCCATCGGTATTCCAAATGGACTGGAAAACGGAATGTTCCAAATCGGAAAAATCCTTGTGCAGGGATTTGTTGCATCCTATGGCACTGTTGCAATTGCTGCAAACGCAGTAGGAAACAGTATTGCATCCATTGCGGTCATTCCGGGAGCCGCTGTCGGTCTTGGAATGATTACCATTGTCGGACAATGCGTCGGCGCACAAAAGTTTAAAGAAGCAAAACAGTATGTTTTTAAACTAACGGGACTTGCATATTTGATGATGTTTATTGTCAATCTGTTGATCGTTCTTCTCTTAAATCCGCTGATCAGCCTATATGGTCTTTCTGATGAAACTGCGTCTATTGCATATGAATTGATTTTGTATCACAGCATCATGAGCAGTATTTTATGGCCAACCGCATTTACGCTGCCAAACGGATTACGTGCCGCAAACGATGTTCGCTTTACGATGATTGTTTCCGTTTTAAGCATGTGGATTTGCCGAATCGGACTGAGTTATGTATTAGGCACAATGCTTCATATGCAAATACTTGGCGTTTGGATCGCAATGACGATTGACTGGGTTTTCCGCATTATCTTCTTTGTCATTCGAATCTGCGGAAATCGTTGGAAGAAAAAAGCGATGACGCCGAACATTTCTTAGAACTTTCCTCCGCGACCGCCATGCGTTCTGCCGGATGAACTTCGATGTGTACTGCTTCCTCCTCCTCTTGAAGAAGATGATGAGGAAGCTTTTTTTACCCGTGTAACGGTAGAATATAAGAAAAATTCTCTTGCTCCAGTTATTTTTAAACTGCCGGGAATCATATAGCTTCTTGCCCGTGGTTGCGGTCTGACATTTTTCATTTTTGAAATCATGACACCGAGTACGATCGAAGCTGCAATAATACCAATGACTACACTGATACCAAGTGTAGAAACCCAATCAATTTCTTTCACTTCGTTGTTGGAATCAAACGGTTCACCTGTTTGGGCTTGTTCCAAAAACGAATTGCAATAATATGTAAATGTGCAAAAAGCAGCATAAAAATTATCATCAGCTAAATCATCTTTCATTTTTGAAAAGATGTAATCAATTCCCCAGTCCGTGAATGCGGTAATTCCTTTTCCGTGTGTTGAAACCCACCAATCACGTTCTTCCATGCTGATCAAAAACAATACACCGCTTTTATCAGGACCAAGTCCATAACCATTTTCGTCATAATAATCATCCGCATAAGCCATCGGTGATTTTGAGTCTAACGAATCGACGGTGACGATCACCAAATCACATTCATACTGTGCACTAATTTCTTCCAACGAGGTGCGAAGTTCTGTTTCTTCACTTTCGGTCAATAAATTTGCATGATCTACAATCGTATTGCCACGTTCCTGTTCAGCTGCTGTGCACGGAAGTACAAGCATACACACACAAAGGAAGACCGAAATCATTCCCACAAACCATTTTTTCATGTTCGGCTCTCCTCTCAAAACAAATCAAACAGTATTTTAATCAAGGCAACAACAACGCTGACAGAGCCCCAAATGCCTAAAAACCAACGAATTGCTGCACCTATATCAACCGGAAGATTTCCAACAAATTTTCCTGTTTGACCGTTCATTGCAAACCGATACTGCTTACCCTTCCACGTTGTATTCATAATCCACACAGGATATAATGCATACTGAATCACACCATGAATCAAATTGATCTGTGCGCCAGTCTGCACAACACTGGAAAATCCTTGAATTGTTTGGCGAAACGCCTGTTGTGTACTCTCTCCTATTCGCTGATTGGCACGAGGTTGGCACGCCTGTGCATCAACATCATAACGATCTGCAAGATATCCTGCTAAATATGCTGTTTGAAAATCAACCGCTTTGCTAAAATCATACGGTTCTATAGATTCCATCAATTTATCTTCCATTTTTGAAGATCCATCTACCGGTACATGTGAAAAACCAAGCGTTCCTTCTCGCGTGACGGAAAAGAAATTATGCTGCGTATAAATATACGAGCTATCACTCCACGACCGTGTGCGCTCTGCTTTGTATCGAATTTTTGCATCTGCATTTCCACCAAACAGCCAAAATGGAACATAGACACCTTTTATCTCATCGATATGATTCTGATCTTTAAAAACTTTGGGAAGTAATTTGCGTTTTAAATGCTTTTGAAAAGCAGCTTTTGCATCGTTTTTATCCATTGTAAAGGGAATCACATAATCCGGTTTCAAATCTCCTGATAGCTGTCCCATCACAATAACAGGATTATCACAATAGGGGCATTTGGTTGCCGCCATTGTTTCATCGCCGATAATCTGCCCACCGCAAGTGGAACAAGAATAAACGAAAACACCGTCTTGTGCTCCATCAAATGTTTTATCAGATTGTGTTTCCCATGGCATATTGGATGGTGCGTCTTTTTTCAGTTCCTCATCATATTGACGCAACGTTTCCATTTCAAACGCTGTATCACAATAAGGGCATACCATTTTCTGTACGGTACTATCAAATGAAATTGCACCACCACAGCACGGGCACTGGTAGGTAAATATTTCTGCCATAATCGTTCCTTCTTCTCGTTTTCGTTATCTTTGATCGTTTTCATCAAAACGATCTCCGCATTCCGGACAGAATTTCGGTGGATGTTTTGGATCTTCTGGCTCCCATCCGCATTTATCGCACCGATAAAGCGGTTCGCCTACTGGTTTTGGTTTCCCGCACTCTGAACAGAATTTTCCTTTATTGATTGCGCCACATGCACAAACCCATCCTTTCTGCGGCCGCGGCGAAGCACATTCTGTGCAGAACTTTCCGGTGTTTTTCGTACCACATGAACAAATCCATTCATCATTTGTGTTTTCGACAGGTTGAGGCTTTGGCTTACCGCAAGATGAACAAAAATTCCCCTGATTGACATTTCCGCACGCACAAACCCAATCTCCCGGTTTTGCTGCTGCCGGTGCAGCGACCGGCTGCTGCCCCATTGCAAAAAGATTCTGCGGATTCACATTTCCAGCCTGTTGTGCCATAGAAAGTCCCATAAAGCCCATCATTGCACCAGCCTCATTTGCCGCTGCTGAACGCATTGCATCGCTCTGCGCGCCTACAATCGTCGCTGCAGCCATTGTAGGATCACGCATGATTGCAGTATGCTGTGCCTGCTTGATCATTTCTTCATCTTCTTTGGGTGCTGTAACCGAATTGATTGCAAGCGACACAATCGCAATTCCGCGTGTTTCACGCCATTTTTCTGTCAGCACTTCATCCAGAGCTTCCGTGATCTCCATCGTGTGTCCTGGGAGTGCCGAATAACGTACACCCATTTCAGAAATCTTAGCAAATGCCGGCTGTAACGCAGACAAAAGTTCTGCTTTTAACTGTGCATCGATCTGCGAACGACTATATTCTGCTTCTACGTTTCCGCAAACATTTGTATAAAACAAGAGTGGATCAACGATCTTATAGGAATATGTACCATTGCAGCGCACAGAAATATCAATATCCAAACCGATATTCCGATCAACAACACGAAATGGTACAGGATTCGGCGTTCCATATTTATTATCAACGATCTCCTTTGTATTGAAATAATACACTCGTTGATCTTTTCCGGTATCACCGCCATACGTGAATCTTCTTCCCACTATGCGGAATGTATTAAGAATGCTCTCACCAAGATTGCCAGAAAAAAGGCTGGGTTCTGTAGAAGAATCATAAATAAACTCGCCTGGTTCTGCACAAACTTCTACGATCTTCCCCTGCTCTACAATAATCATGCACTGTCCGTCTGCAACGGCAATCGCACTACCATTTGAAATGATATTATCATTCGCTTTTGTATTGGAAGAACGACGTGAAACTCTCTTTTGTCCCTTTACAGCCAAAATATCACTTGTAAGTGCATCACAATAAAAGAATTCCTTCCACTGATCCGCCAATGTACCACCTATCGTACCAATTGCAGCTTTTATCAATCCCATGAAAAACACGCTCCTTCATCATACACAATATTGGTATTCAATATGCTTTGGTTTTATCATATCATACAATGCGTTTCACCGCAACGATCTTTTTTTCGTTCATGTTATCATCTAACAAAAAAGCAGGACGAAATATTCGTCCTGCTTTTCCATAAAAGTTATTCCAACAAATTTCACTGAAAATTATTCAGCATGATGATTCCAACCCAAAGAAGCTGCATATGCTAAATGCTTCTCATATTCCTCACCAGTGAGATTTGCCCAACCTTCTTCACATTTGAATTCGTGACCAAGATATTCGTTGCCGTCACCTTTGTCGCCTGCACCACACCAGTCCTCAGCAATTTCTGTTCCGGTTCAATTTTCAAACAAACTACCAAGTACTTTTGTATGATCTTCTTCGATTTTTACAATTGCACTGGTTGCATTGACGTTTTTAAACGTACAATTTTCAATCACTGCATACCGGCAATTCAAGAACAATCCGTGCGCAACAGAAGCACCGTCATTCAATGCAAATGTGCAGTTTGAGAAATTCACATTCTCATAAATTCCTTTATGTTCCGGATAAAATTCATTCACTGCCCATTCAAAATCATAGGATAAATCATCAGAAACTTTGATATTTCCATCCTCTAATCCAGCGGCACCAACATTATCAAATCCAACGGTTACGATGGAATTCAAGCCTTCTGCACCATAAATCGTAACACCTTCGAAAGTCACATTGCTAGAAGCTACAAATAATGCAGCACTGGTAACATAGCTACCATCAATCGGTGCCGTTGCATTACTCAAATCCAAAACTGCTTCACCATCACCAACAATGCGAAGCGGTTTTGTGAAAACAAGCGCCTCATCTAATTCATAAGTTCCTTCATCCAAAACGATTACATCATTTTCAGATGCATTATCAATTGCATTACGCAGCGCTTTGCCATTTGCAACAGCATCATTTCCAGCATCTACTTGAGTTGGTGCAAATTCTGCATCTTTGTCATACTGATTGCTGCCAAAGCCATCTTCTTCAACAGTTGCCTGTGCTGCGTCAAAATGAATATCCACATTGGTTGTGCCATTCATATATTCATTACCCGCATCTGCATACATACCATATTCGATCAGATACCAGTTTCTCCATTCCGATTCAACATCAGTTTCATTCGACATTAAAACGGTATGAAACGTGTCGTCCCAGTTTTCCAACTCGCTCATACAGGTAACGCGACTATCACTGCGATAAACCGGTCCTGTTACCTCCGGCATGCTAATCGCATCACTATACGAAGGACCTCTTTTCGTTACACGGAACCATAAAGCGTCTGACAATCCAGAATCTACAGTGATGTCAAAGCTCAACTGCAATTTTGCAGCCAAGGAACCCATATTATCAACACGAACCAAAAGTGCATCGCTTTGTCCCGGTTCCCAATTGTCAGCAGACATTTTTCCTGTGCCAGCCCATTCATTCATACCGATCTGCTTAAAGCTGTTTGCTGCAGAATCCCATTTGAACCAGTAAAAATCTACTTTTAAATCACCAGATTCAATTCGATTTCCTGTGTTCAGTACGCTGTCTGTAAACCATGCAAATGTTGTACCCAAAAGCATTACAGCACATAACCAGAGTGATAATGCGCTTAACCAAAGATTTTTCTTTGTTGCTTTTATCAATAAAACGACCTTTCTAAATTATTATGAAGTTTTTTAATTATTTACTTTGTAAAAGAAACTGTATCTTCTCCGGTGACACTTGCATCCGCATTCTGTGTACCAATTAACTGATCAATTCCAGTTCCCGCTGTATTCGCTTCATTTGTTCCTTCAAAAGAAACCGTATTGGAAGCCAGATCACCAATAAACGCACCTGTATTGGAGAAATGATTTGCCGTTACTGCTGAAATCTGAGTTGTACAATCTTTAAACGTAAACGTCATGCCCTCGTAACCTCTCCAGTAACCATCTCCTACAAAGCCGCCAACGTTGGACACATTTCTCTGCGATACAAACTGCAATCCAGTTACCGCACATTGATCAAACGTAAACAAATTGCCTGTTTGCCCGTAAATCTGTCCGACAAAACCCGCAACACCAGTTAGATCACTGGAATTACTCTTTTCAATCGTGCAGTCTACTACATTACAATTTTTAAAGGTCTTATTTCCATAGTTTGAGAATCCGGCAATACCACCTACACAATTGCTCGTCGAACGAATTACAGTATCTTTTACAGTAAGATCACTGAATGTAAAAGTTCCTTCATTCAACTGTCCGATAATACCGCCGACTTTCCAGCTCGTTCCGTTAATTTCACAGTTTTCTACGCTGCAGCCGGTAATCGTTGCATAGCCTTGGCCAGAAATGCCGCCGATATATTGTCCTCCAGAAATTGTTGCATTTCTCACAACGCAATTTTCTAATTTTCCGGTATAGCCTTCGCCGACCAAACCACCAACATATCCATAACGACCATCTACCGATACGCCATCAACGATAACGCCGCTCACTGTCGTTGCAACTGTCCGTCCTGCTACTGCACCGACATTTGTTCCTGTGGCATTGATCGTGCCACCTTTAATCGTCAAATCACGAATTGTCGCATTTGTTGTTTTTCCAAATAATCCAGTATACTCGCCATCGGAAGAAGGAGTTAAATTATAAATGGTTTTCTCGTTTCCGTCAAAGGTTCCCTCAAACGGTGTATCCTCTGTTCCGATCGGCGTCCAGGATGCATTGCCCAAGTCAATATCAGAGGTTAACGTAATCGTTTTTCCTTTGAATGTTTTACCGTCTGCAACCATCTGTGAAAGACCAGCTAATTTTTCTGCAGAATCTAATGTATAATTTGTCTCATCCGGGTCATACCAATTGGTATCCATTTCAGTGCCGTCCCATGTTGCATAGGTTGCATGTTTATCATAATCACGATTTCCAAAGCCGTCTAATTCGCTTGCTGCCTGTTTTGCTCTTGCAACAATATCAAATGTAACGGTGGCACCTTGATACTTGATATCTGCATCTTCTTTCATTTTGATGGCAACTGAAAAACCGCCCCAGGTTTGACCATCATAATTGAGCTTTCCTTCTTTAATAACCTTTCCGTCACGAATCTCAGACAACGTACCGATCTCTGTCATTCTGCTCAAATCGTTCTGTATATTCGCATCACCTACATAAACGACCAACACATCCGCAAGGTCCACATCTGACTGATCACTGGTACTCTCAATGTTCTGGAAAGTAAAATCCCAATCAAGTGCCAATTTGTTTTCGATCTCACTTGGTGTTGAGATATTAAAACGCCATCCAAAATATTTTCCCGGCTCCCAAATCATCTGATCATCAAAGAATGGCGTATCCTCTTCCATAGGCAGCCAAAGTGTTTGATCAGAATCCAAGGCTCTGTATTTTAACTGAATTGCCAGTTCTCCCGTTTGAATTTTATTTTGGGTATTTATAACGCTGTCTGTAAACCATGCAAACGTTGTGCCTATCAACATTACAGCGCACAAAAGAAGAGACAACACACTCAGCCCAAGCGCTCTCTTGGTTGTCTTCATGGTAAAACCCCCTTCTTAAATCGACAAATTATAAAATCGCTGTATACAGTATACCATTCAGTAATTCGAAAGTCAAGTTTAACGTCTTGTATCACACAACGAAAAATGTGCGATATAAACAAATAAAGGAGAAAATGTTATCAACATTTTCTCCTTTATTATTACTATTTTTCTGCATCAAGCTTATCGTTCTGAGAAGCTTCCCGCTGGTAAACATGGCGGGTTACCACCATACTGTCTTTACGCAAAAATTGTGATTCCAAATACTCATAAAGCGTTCCCGGCGAGATAATTCCACTCAGACTTAAAATATCAGTACCTGCCTTGCAAATGATGCTATCAACCAACAGCACACAATTTGTAGAAAGAACAAAATATTTTTTAAATCGTCCCTTTGTAAACTTATAGAGTTTTGCTCCCGTTTTTTCGACTAAACAGCTGGAAAAATCGTTACACTCGTTAGCCTTTTGCAAATCTCCGGCCTTTTGTGCTGCCTGTTTTGGCGGATCCCATGCCACAAGCTGAGACTTAATCTCCCGCACCCGCTCTCTTACTGCCTCTTTCTGTTCCTTATTTAGTCGAATACCAAACGAAAAAATCGTCGTCTTATTATGCTCCAAACAAAAAGGGATGTAACTTTCCTTCTGAGCGATAATAAGTACACCGTCACCAGTTGCAATCGGGGATGAAGAGGATTCATCATAATTACCATAAGCAATCAATTCCCCGTCAATCGCAACATCGCTATGTCCAATCATACAAAATCCATCAGAGGCAACATGGATAAAAATTTCGATATCCGGATCTCCGTCAATTTTTTTCTGTGTTACGTCCTCAAAATCGTCTACACTGTTTTGCTGAATCATCAAATAGCGATTGAGTTTTGTCAAAACGGTGTGCGGCAAGAAAGCTGCCAAGAAGATAGGAAGTGAAATGCGCAAATAGCGCTTTGCTTTATTCTTTGCCGGTTCGGGTACAATACTTCTCACAAAATCAAAAATGTAAGTAATTCCAAACAAAACGCCATAGATTCCGATAATAATCAAAACTGCTTTTAAATAATAAAGCGGAGAAAACGCCAAAATACCGCCAAACACAAAGTATGCAATGCAGGGAATCACCGATAACAACAGTTTTTCCGATTTTGTACGAATAATCAAAACACAGTCAACAAGCTTAACGCATCCATTTAACAGCAAATATCCGGCAAACAACTCCGGCACAATCACCTGCGGCAAAAGAGGGAAAAAGAGCATTGCGGCACCAAGCGCCATCGAAGCAGCCGCTTCAAAAAAGCGCCGCCACTGCCTTGGCTTTGCAAACAATGCAACCAACATTTTTCCAAAAGACGAAATCAAGACGAGTGCCGCAACTAAAATCATCGCTGTTTCAAACACCAACATTCTTCCAATCAGCAGCGCAAGACCTACTCCAAATGAGGTTACACCAATCACAAGCCGGTTTATGGTTTTGGCTTTTATCCGTTCACGCATTCTCTTTCCTCCTCAGCAATAGGATACAAAAGACTCATGGTAGGAGAGAAACGAAACAGTTGGAAAGCATTTTGCTAATTCTTCTCTCAATGGATCGAGAACAACAGACTCTGTTTCCGCATGACCCGCACACACAACAGTAATCCCATATTGTTTTGCAATCAGCCACTCATGATGCCGCACTTCTCCTGTCACATATGCATCTGCACCACATAATACAGCCGCGTCGATCAAATCGCCGCCGCTTCCGCCAACAACTGCCACTGTTTTCACCGGTTTTACTCCTTCGACAAACGATAGATGTCCATTCTTTACCAATGTATGCTGCACCATTTGGGCAAATTCTTTTGGAGAAAGTTCTTTCGGAAGTTCTCCGATTCGACCAAGCTGTTCTTCATTGTGAAACAGCCGCACCGACTGAAGGTCGAGCGCCTGTGCAAGTGCATCGTTTACACCACCATCTGCTAAATCAAGATTTGTATGTGCGCTAATCACACTGATTCCGTCTGCAATCGCCTGCGCAACTACGCTGTTAGCAGCTACCGATTTCAGCGGAGAAAAAATGATCGGATGGTGGGAAATCATAAGTGTAGCACCTGTTTGTTTTGCAAATGATAATGCTTCATTTGTCACATCCAAACACACGACACATGTTTGTACTGGTGCTGTACGTGATCCGATTAAAAAGCCGCTGTTATCCCACGGAAGCTGTGTAGAAAATGGTGCAATACGGTCGAGGACTTCATAAATTTCTTCATTATTCGGCTGTTTGCTCATTCTGTTTCCATCCTTTCAGTAATGCTTGAATCTGTTTTGCCAACATACGGCAGTGCTGTACACGTTCATCCTGCGGATTGCTTTTTTCAACCCCTGCTGCAATCCGAGCAAGACGCTGTGCTTCTCTCTCTAAATACTGATATGATTCGGCAGTCTTTTCAAACGGGAGCATCCCGGTATGACAGAACAATTCGTTCGGTACTGTCGGACTGTCTGCATAACGGCACATCATAACCGTATAACAATGGTGGCGATCACAAACAGCCTTTTCCCGCTCAATCACAAAGCCGTTTGTCAATAAGTACCGTCTTAAAAAAGGAATTTGCGTCATTGGCTGAAGGATCAATCGACGATCCCCTTCTTTTATATAGCTGCAAGCACCAATGATGGAAGCGATCAGTTCTCCGCCCATTCCACAAATCACAATATCCTCGGCATTTTCACTTGGAACCGCCTGCAGCCCATCTGAAAGAATAAATCCGATGCGATCTAAAACATCATACTGCTTCGCATGTGCTTTTGCCGCCTGAAGCGGTTTCTCGTTCACATCACATGCCGTGACAAACGGAACCATTCCTTCTTTTAATAAAAAAACCGCAAGATATCCATGGTCTGTTCCAACATCACAAACCCTTTTTCCGCGCCGCACAAACGAAGCCGCAGCAGACAGTCTGGCGTCCAATTCAAACATACTATGCTCCTCTTTGTTCATTTGTTGTAAAACAAACGCCCGGACTTCTCCGGGCGTTGTTCTGTTTTCTTTGATTACTTTCCGGCAATATGCGCATTGAGTTTCTCGAGAATTTCTTCTACATCCACTCCATGTACTTCACATGCTTCTGCAACCGATTCTCCTCTCGATGCCGGGCAGCCAAGGCAATGCATTCCCATTTCAAAGAAATACTGTGCAGTTGTCGGATCTGCATCAAGAATATCGCCGATAATTGTATCTTTTTCAATCTGTTTCATCTTGTATTTTCCTCCCGTTTTCCAAACACCACCGCAATGTATTCTTGCAGACAAAGTATTTGTTTTGTTTATTATACCACATTCCTATAGTTTATTGCAACATTTGCGCACCATTTTCTCGGCATCATTCGGTGGTTCACGCCGCTTTATGTCGCTGTACCGCACGCAATGTCAGTTTTGCAAATAAGACAGTCAAGAACTGTGTCGCCACAAGCGCACATAAGCTTACAACGGACCAGAAATCTCCTGACGGCATTACCATAATCAAACAAATTCCGGCAATTCGCCCGAGATCCTTATAGCATTCACACACAGAAAGCACTTCCCGTTTATATGCGTTGCTTTCAGGAAAGTGATCAAACACCGTATACAGTGTAGTTGTTACCGGATTATTGATAAAAACGCCGGCAAACGAACTAACTGCCGATAACAGAAGAACGGTAAACATATTCAGATTAAAAAACAGCACACCTGTTACAATCAATAACGTTGTTACAGAAGCCGTCATGAGCTTTAAGCGGTTATTCGGACGGGCAATCCGTGCAGCAACACCACAGGAAAGCATCGAAACCGCACCTGCCATAAATGTATTGACGCCGACAAGCGCTTCACTGCTGATAATGGAAAACAACAGCACATTCAAAAAGAAACTGAACGCACCATCACGCAGTCCGCGGAAGAAATCCATATGAAGAGAGAAAAACCACACTTGCTTTGTATATGCCAATTTGACAACATGCAAAAACTGTGTCTTTTTATGATCGACTTCTTCAGGGATCAGTCGAAGCGCCAGCCATCCGGCCAAAAATGCCATTACACCGCACATGCCAAACAGGATATAATATCCGGTATAATCTGCAAACAGATCAATTAAAAATCCTGAAATCAGCGGCATCATCAACGAGATGAATCCTGAAAAAATACCAACGAAATTGATCGCTGCATCACGATTATCATCGGTGCTGTATTGAAGCAGTGCATCTGAATATGTAATCCAGTACAAGCCAGTGGCTACGCCGTGGACAGCTGCTACCAATGCGTAAAGAGAATCAACCATTCCCATAAACAGCAAAACAATCACATAAACTGTCATGGAAAGAATAATTCCAATAATAATGACGGTTTTACGCCGAGCATGATGCAAAAGTTTTGCTGCAATCAGCATAGACAGTGCAATAAATGTATAGTGCACCAGATTATACTGCAGCGAAATATCCTGATTCCCTGCAATTCGCATCAAAAGCGTATTGACAAATGTAGGCGTCACAACCGTTGCCAGAATATAAATCTCATGCATCAGTGTAAATTGTTTAAACTCTCTGCTGATACGATCTGCACCGATTGCCATTCCGGCTGCCTGTACCACTCGTTTGATTGCCAAAAAAAATTTTGACACCGATCTCTCAATCCCTTCCCAAAACAAAATACTATGTGTAAGAGTATATCATAACAAATCAGAGTTGCAAGTATTTTTTGATTTTCAAAGTAAAATCGGAAATACTATCAAAAAGGAGCTGATGCAATGAATAAAAAGCAATATTCAGAATCGGAAGATTCATTATTAAACGATCCGATTGCCTCTGCTACAGAGTGCACCGGACTAATTCCGTCTGGTTCTTCTTTTGAAGAAGAGGCAGAAGCTTATCAGGAAATCTTCCCTGTTTCTCTTGCAGAAGAACCAATCTTACCAAAAAATCAAAAGCCAAGTGCTGTCAAAAAGAAAAACAATCGCATTCAATAAAAAAGCCGAGTGATCGCATAAAAGCTTTCACTCGGTTTTTTTATCTTTATGGACGCCACCATGTTTCATATGCTTCACGAATCAATGAAACATATCGTTTGACTTTATCCGGCGTATTATGAATATGATACACATCGCGCTGTGCAAATTCCAATGTACAGCCGCTCGCTGCCTGGGCTGTCTGTTTCATATATTCACGTACTGCCTCTTCGTCCAGTTCACTCTGAACGCCAATCAAATTGGGACTTGGTTTTCTTAAATACACAATATTTTTTCCGCGGAGACGTTCTCCCATAAACGTTTCATCACACCACGGTGAAATTGAAATCTTGCCGAGGTTCTCAAATTCATGCAAACAAACATCAAACAGCGGATGTACCGGTTCACAACAGCCATAGGACAGCCGGCCAAAGCGATCACCCAGCTGTTTATAATACGGCCAGACAAACTCTTTAAACATTTCCGGTGAAATACTCGACGTTTCCTGAGAGTCCATATACCCCCAAACCTGCGACGTTTTCAGTCCTGTTCCACACGCCGGAAGTTTATCTGTAAAGCAGTAACTGCCCTGACAAAGATGCTGATCTGTCACTGTAGGAAGTAAAACACCCTCTGACTCCAACAAATCAAGATACCGCATGAAATCATCCGTCTGCATCTGCATCATCTGATGAAACTCATCCGGATAGTCATACATGGCCATATACATATCTTCCATACTCATAATATGGACAATATTCTGCATCGGCGAAAGATTTACACTGGCACCCGAGCGTTTTGGCGGTAAGATATCGCCAAACAGCGCCTCTATTTTTGCTTCCTCAGATTCCGCGGCTTTTTTATCAACCGACATCGACGAAGGTTTGAGCAAATGAAAATCTTCTGCTAAATCATGGATCGCAGGGATGAAATGATGACCAAGCTCACCGCCGGTGCTATCACTTGCATGTTGTGTCTTCACTTCAATCGAAAATGGAACAAATGTGCTCGGAATACCGATCGGCCAATATGGACGAACGACACTGTCATCTTCAAACAATAAATGATTTGCAAGATTACTCCGAAGCTGCCATTCAATCGCACGCGCTTCCTCGTTTTCACACTGCATCAGCTGTGGAATGATATCTTCAGAAAATGTCCAAAGCTCGATTGTAACCATCGGCCGCCGATCCGATGCGAATGCACCGTGTTTTTCCCAATCAGAAACAATCTGTTTCATTTTTTCGCTTTCTGCGATCTCTCGTTGTTGATATGCAAGTGCGCGCAAGATCTCCTTTTCTTTTTGTGTGATCATGCAAGATCCACCCTTTCTTCCGAAATGTAAAGACATTTTTATTATATCGAGCAGGATACGGAAAAGCAAGCGTTTTCCGGATTTTTATTGACATTATTTTTTAAAATTTTGTATAATAAAAATGATTTAACACCTTTGGAAAGGACGATTGCTTTGCCTTTTCTCATACTGCTTATTATTTTTCTTTTACTGATCGTCGTGATCGGAATCGTATTGTCTATTGTAAAAACGATTCGGAATATGTTTCGTCGTACTTCATCCACATCCATTTCAACAGATCCGATTTTAAAAGGACTTGAACTGGTTCGATTACAAGAAGCATATACGCCAAAATCTGTAAGTGGAATGACGCGAATTTATCTTCCGTTAATTGAACGTGATTTTCCGGCTTTTCATTACGATGATTTCCGCCAGAAAGCTGAAAATATGCTCAAAAGTGTATTTCTCGCTATTGATCAATCAAACCCTCAGCTCTTGTTAAATGCTTCACCTGAATTGGTCAAACAAGTTTCATTGCAAATTGAGCAAAACCGTCACCAGGGAATTTGCGAACACTTTTCAGATGTGAAAGTCCATCAAACAGAAATCGCGAGATACATCAAGAAAAACGGGCGATGCATCGTACTTTTACAATCTGCTGTTGGATATGTTCATACCTGCACGCAGAATGGACAAAAACAACAAGAAGATTCTTCTCTTCCTCAACAAGAAAAATATAACATTGAACTTCATTATATTCAAGACGTTGATGCATCAAACAGTACATATGCAGATGACCAAGCGTTCGGTTTGACTTGTCCAAACTGTGGCGCTCCGATGAAACAGCTTGGACAAAAAACATGCGAATACTGCGGCAGCGGAATCGTTGAGATCAATGCATATGCATGGGCGTTTGCACGGTATGAAAAAATTTAAATTGACATTTTGTCAAAAAAATTGATCATTCCTATTGACAGAAATAAAATCTCATGCTATAATAAAATCCTCAAATATCCCCTCTCTTCTCTCTGTTGGCAGTTTCTGCCGCAGGGAGTTTTTTTTATTTCATTTTTTCATGAAAGTGGTATCGAATCTTTTGAAAAAGTGCTATCATATCAGCGAGGTGAGTACAATGCAAAAACATTTTGCCTACAAACATTTTACATCCAACGAAATCAAGCCAGCTGGATGGCTGAAGCGACAGCTTGAAATTCAGGCAGAAGGCCTTTCAGGACATCTTGATAAAATGTGGCCGGACGTCAAAGACTCTGCATGGATCGGCGGAGATCGAGAAGGATGGGAACGCGTCCCTTATTGGCTTGACGGATTCATTCCACTTGCATGGTTATTAGATGATGCAGATTTAAAAGCACGTGCACAAAAATACATCGATGCAATTTTATCTCAGCAATGCACTGATGGATGGATCTGTCCTTGTGATCTTAAGTCACGTGAAACGTATGATGTATGGCCTGTCTTTTTAATCTGCAAAGTATTGGTTCTCTATTATGAGTGTACAAATGATCCTCGAATTGAGTCTGTTGTTTCCCGCACACTTTCAAATCTCTATCAGCATATCAGCAGCCATACACTGTTTAATTGGGGGCAAAGCCGTTGGTTTGAAGCGCTTATCCCAATCGGCTGGCTCTATGAACGAACAAAAGAGTCATGGCTTGAAGATCTTGCGATTCTCTTAAGCGCGCAGGGACTCGACTATAAACGGCTGTTTTCTTATTGGACACATCAAACACCGAAACGGGAATGGAACTTTCATACACATATTGTAAATTTAATGATGGCGCTGAAATGCGAAGCGCTGTTTTCTCCCATTTCCAAAGAAGATCCAAATGCATTTGCAGAGGAAATGTTCCAAATCCTTTCAAAATATCACGGCACTTGTGTAGGGCATATTACCGGTGATGAATGCCTTTCCGGTACATTACCGACACAAGGTGCGGAGCTTTGCAGCATTGCAGAAGCATTGTACTCCTATGAAACACTGTTTGAAATCACAGGAAATCCAGTGTGGTGTGACCGCGCGGAAATCGCCGCATTCAACAGTTTGCCTGCGTCGATCTCTGACGATATGTGGACACATCAATATGACCAGATGGTGAATCAAATTTCCTGTACAACGCAAAATGAACCACCTGTATTCGGTACAAACGCTGCACAGGCCAATCTGTTTGGGTTAGAACCCAATTTTGGCTGCTGCACGGCAAATTTCAACCAAGCGTGGCCAAAACTTGCGCTTCATTCATTTTACTACGCAGACCAATGCATTGTTTCTGCACTTCTCATTCCATCTACAGTACACTGCCAGATGCAAGACGCATGCGTAGAGGTTACACTTCAAACAGACTATCCGTTTAAAGGATCTCTTCACTATACCGTTTCAACCGACCGCCCTGTCACATTTGAATTTGCAGTACGCATCCCCTCTTTTGCGCATGAAGCTTATGCAGACGACAAGCGAATCAAAACGGGTGAACTCTACAAATGTCATCGCACATGGAATGGAAAAACTGAAATTCAAATTGATCTGATATTTACCCCAACGCTGCTTCCATGTGAGTCCGATACATTCTGTCTGCGCCATGGACCGCTTTTTTATTCCGTTCCCATTGAAACGGAATATGAAAAAAAGGAATATATCGAAAATGGGGTCGAACGGAAATTTCCTTATTGTGACTATGAAGTCCGTCCGATCTCTGATTGGAACTATGCGTTTGCAGCAAACAAATTTACAGTCCATGAACATTCGATCGGTTTATATCCATTTTCCAGAACCAATCCTTCCATCACGAGCGAAACAGAAATGATTCAAATCGATTGGGGCACGATGCCAAACCAACCGGGCGTATGCAATCCGTTTCCTCAAAATCGTCGTCCGATAGGGTGCAAAAAGGTCGTGCAGTTACAGCCCTATGGTTGTACGACACTTCGTATGACACAGCTACCTTTTGTCAAAGAAATACACTAATGAAAAAAGATCGAATCGTAATCACGATTGCACTTGTCAAGAGAAAGTAGACAGTAAAAAGAATATTTATCAGAAGCCCCGTTCGGTTTTAAACTGAATGGGGCTTCTGTAACCCAATGCAGCGGCCGGACGGTGGTTATTAAAAAAGTCTAC
>CALXAM010000044.1 GCA_944386285.1 uncultured Clostridia bacterium
TTGCTCCACTTCCGATGTGGTGTCCCTTTCTTTCCCATTCCTATTCCTCCTTTTTCTCTTATTTTACTACGAAAAAAGTAGACACCCACACTTTTGTGAGTGTCTACTTTCATTTTACAGGTGCAGACGGTATTTCCGTCCGTTCTTTTTTCATTTATTTTGTAGACTGCAAACGATAAGTTTTGACCTGACGCGGCGCTAAAAAGGCAGTTTGTACCGGCTGTTCGGTTTCATTTTCAAGCAGATCACATTCGATTAACGAGTATCCGTCGACCGAAACGCTGCCGTTTATTCCACCGGCTTCATAGACACGCAGGTATGTCGCATCGCCTTTTTGATAGCAAGCGCTCAAAATGACCGATTCACTTAAGGTAATCGGAAGAATGGTATCGCCGGATACACCCGTTTGATCTTCTTTGATCGTGTGTGCGATCAGCGGATACGTATATGCGAGTGCTTCTTTATGGAGCGCAAGTGTGTCAAGCGGTCCGATGACAGGACGAAGCGCAAATTCATGCGTATATGTACCCCACAAACATTTTTGTCCCCATGCGTAACGGTTATCATATGCGAGCGGGACAGAGAACGTCTGCTGTGCTTCACAAGTTAAACACATCGCGCCGCGGTTAAAGAATGCCATTCCTTGTGTATCAGTTCCTACTGCTGCCCAATAATTTCCTTGGATATACGGTTCTTTGGTTGGTGCGATCAAGAACGGGAGGTCTCTCACTGCGTGATATGGTTTGTCAAATGGAACAGTGAATAAAAACCGTAGTTTTTCTTCCTGAACAAATCCGTTTGTATTGTCACGGAACGCGGCAAATGTTCTGCCATAACCAATCGTTTCACCGCTGTGATCAAATTCTGCGTGGCACGCAATGAGCGGGCTGTCCTGTGTAAAGGACAGGGTGAGGCGGCATGGAATCGGTCCGATATGGCCATAAAACCGTGCTTCTGCCAGCATCGGGCGGCAATGCACCTGCCATGTTCCATGACTTACTTCCGACGCATCATTGATGATTCCCGCGAACAGCATGCCGTTTTCTCCATTTTCAATCAGAGAGCGACCGGTTTTCCGGTCAAGAATCCGGCAAATTCCGCCTTCAGAAAATGTGACTTCATAAAACGGTGTCGTCAGAATGTTATTTTCATAGGTAAATGCACAGGAAACGGTCTCTTTCTCAGCAGGAACGATCTCATAAACCGATACGCTCATTGGCGCCACATCAGCGAGAAAACGTACGCGGAACCGGCAGGGCGCGCCATCTGCATCTTTTTGGGTAACATCATAACCGCATGGAACGGTCTGCGTGGTGCTCACTGCCATAAGTCCGCTGACCGGTTCTCTAAACGTGCCGGTTTCGACTTCAATCATCTGTTTCATTGGCAGTCCGGAGGTATTTACGACCATCACGGAACGGCCGGCTTTGGCATTCATTCGTTTTGAGAGAAATGCACATGCAGCATCTTTTGCGGCTTCACCATTTTGACGGCAAATTCCGATGAATTCTGCTTCTTCGTCTAAAAGACCGCAGATTTGGATATCGTGGTGCTGTGCAATCAGCAGATGGCGCCATGCCTGTTCGACTTGATCTTCGTGATTTGCTCCGCCGCGTAAGACAGCCAGTGCATTCAATCGCTCTGCCTGTGCCGTCAATACTTCGCCAGCGCGGCAATCCGAAAAGATCTTGTTTCCACAGTATCCCCAAGGCATCCGAACCCGGAATTCATCTGCGGTCGGCCGGTATTCATGCGCTTCTGCTTGCGAAAGGGGATAAATGTCGAATAAATCCTCCAGTGTGACCCAATGATATCGATCTACCGTTTCAACATGCTGCGTCAGCTCTTCGCAGCGCTGTACCACATCATCATACCGCGAGGCGAGCAGCGGTTCATACTGCTTGAATTTCTCTTCAAACGCCTCAATTGGTTCATCCCAATGCCGCGGCCATCGTGTTAAAATGTAGTTGTCCATAGTGGTAGCACCGAAGTGTGCACCTTGTCCCTCATATGTCGGAATCGCAGGAACGCCGGTACCATCTTCACCATACCAAGTGCCAAATGCGGAATCATAAGTAGGATTATATCCGTACATCTGAAAATGAGTGCGCATTAGTACCATACGATAACCTGCCTGCGCAATCAGCTGTGGAATCTGACTGTGGTAAGCATGTTCGCTGATTGCATACACATACGGACGAACACCGAAATGTTCAAGGTCGGAACGAATTGCAGCAGTGATTTGACGGACATTGCTTTCTTCATTGATAAAAACGGCCAGTGGCTGTCCATAGGAAGAAGAACCGATGGAAAAACGTCCCGGAAAATCTTTTAATACATTGCGCACCAGTTCAATGATTTCGGGATTTTCCTTTGCATATCGGTCGTAACAATATGCTTCATTGTCCAGTCCGATTTTAAATTTCGGATAGGTTTTCATCCATCTGACAGCACTTTCCATAGAGGATGCGAAATCAGGTCCCCATAGGATATATCCGCCATGGTCATAACTTAACAGATACATTGGCTTTTCACTCAACATCATCATCTTCTTTCTTCTTAAAAAGATTATCCTTACTGTAGCATACCTTTTTTTCGTTTGCAAGAAGAGATCCAAATTTTTTGCACACGTTTTTATTTGTTAAACACTTATAAAAATAGGGTGCAGTGCATTGCTTTTTTGCAAAAATGCAGGTATACTGATGAAGCAAAGAACATTATTTTGTGGAGGCATTAACATGTACGATATGGATCATTATGAGTTTTTAAATGCGTATCTGCAGCCGGATGAATATGTTTTGTGGCAGGGGAAACCCGGAAAAGGAAATGTGTTTCAAGCAGCAGATGTATATTTAACGTTTTTCGCGCTGATTTGGCTGGCGTTTTGTGCGGTATGGGAATTTACCGCAATTCAAGGTGGCGCACCGATCTTGTTTATTCTTTGGGGAGTGCCGTTCATCCTGATCGGATTATATTTGCTGTTTGGAAGAGTCATTAAACGATTGGTACTGAGAAAACGGACATTTTATGTTGTGACAAACCGCCGTATTATTGTGAAAGCGGGAAACAATATGCAAATGTATGAAAAGGATGATTTGCCGTCGATGCAGATTAAGCTTCAGAAGAATGGAAGCGGTACCATTTTCTTTCATGAACAAATGTATACATACAGAGGACGTGTGCGCAGTACGTTTTGCATCCTTGAAAATCTTCCGGATGTGGTACAGGCGCAGAATGCAATCAATCAAATGATGCAGGGAGAAGAATAAAGAAAAGAAGCTCTTTGAGCAATTAGAGAGGGAAACAAATTATGGCACAGCAGAATGAGAATCGAATCATGTGTCCAAACGGTTGGAATACATTCAATACGTCAAATGTACTATCTTATGTTCATATGCCCGAAGGGTTTGCAATCAGTTTGGCGGTAAAAAACTTAGCAACCTGTCAGGTGATTGATCGATTTTTAATCGGGAGATTCGGTGAAAATGAGGAACAGATTCATCCCGGAATCAGAAGCTATGACGGAACTTATACAGAACTTACTGTTACAGTTTCTGATTCATCTTTTCGTGTACAGACAGCAGTACAGGATGACCGGCAGTTTATTCTGATCTCTCCGTTAAAGACAGGAAAATGTCCGCTGGTAATCGCTGTTCGTGCATCTGTTTTGTGGAATTTTGAAGGATACACCATATGTAAAGGTGATAACCTTTACGGCGGTTTTGATACGCGCACCATTTCTGTATCTGTGACAGGAGAACGGTGCAATGAGGAGCATTTTCAGCTGGAATCTCCGTATATCAGCGTATCCCTTGGTGAGAAGGTAGCGGTGTCGAGTGATGGCGCTGTTACAATCAGTGAAGCGGAAGCAATTATGGAGCAGGCGAGAAAACGTGTTGTGGACAGTGCGCAGCAATACGGCGACTTAGCAGAAGCATATCAGGCGATGCGCAGTTGCCTGGCGTGGGATACCATCTATGAACCGGAACATCGACGCATTTGCACACCGGTCAGCCGCCTTTGGAATATAAGCTGGGGCGGTTATGTACTGTTTTGCTGGGATACATTTTTTGCGGCTGAGATGATTTCTCTTGAACAGAAAGATCTTGCCTATTCCAATGTATTTGCTATTTTAGATGAAATGACCGAAGCGGGATTTGTGCCGAATTTCGGTGCGGCAGATGACTATAAAAGCCGAGACCGTTCTCAGCCGCCTGTCGGTTCAATGACAGTCTTAAATCTTTACAACAGATGGAAAGAAAAATGGTTTGTAGAAGAGACCTATGAAGCGCTGTGCCGTTGGAATGAGTGGTTTTTCACGTATCGACGTACGGACGACGGCAGTCTGTGCTGGGGCTCTGATCCGTTCTTTCCGCGTGTGGATGCGTATTGGGAGACACATGGTGTCAATGAACGATTTGGTGCTGCGCTGGAGTCTGGACTCGACAATTCTCCGATGTATGATGGAATTTCGTTTGACCCGAACACACATTTAATAAAGCTTTCCGATGTTGGATTGTGCGGATTGTTCATCCATGACTGTGATTGTATGATTGAGCTTTCAAAGATCCTCGGCCGTGACGGATCGAAATTTGAAGAGCGAAAAGCTGTGGTCAGTCGAGCGCTTCATACATTGTTTGATGAATCATTCGGATTGTTTTTAAATCGGAAAACCGATACCAAAGAGTTTTCCTATCGGATTTCTCCCACGAATTTTTATGCGCTGTTTGATTCGTCCATCAATGACGAACAGATTCGAAAATGTTTATCTCATCTTTATTCAACAGAAGAGTTTTGGGGGACATATGTTCTTCCTTCCATCGCACGCAATGATCCTGCTTATAAAGAACAGGATTACTGGAGGGGACGTATTTGGGCACCCATGAACTATTTGGTCTATCGTGCGCTGGAGGCATGCGGTCAAACAAAGGCTTGCAGTGATCTTGCAGAAAAATCACTTGCGCTCATTTTAAAAGAATGGACGCAGTATGGTCATGTTCATGAAAATTATAATGCGGATACCGGAATGGGATGCGATGTGCGCAACAGTGATAAATTCTATCATTGGGGCGGACTGCTATCGTATATTGCGATATTGGATGCAGAACAAAAGCATTTAGATAAATAAAATAGGAAGTATAGAAACAGGCAGGATAATTTCCTGCCTGTTTCTTAATGTAGATATTTATTTTGTGTTTTCATAATCCATTGCCCAAGCGCCGTTTGTAAAATCGGGGACAGGCACAGGTGCACCGCCTAACAGTATTGATTGTTCAGACAATGCAGTAACAGCCATCCAGCTTGCCGCATCATATACATCAATCGGCATGGGTTTATTGTGTTTCAGACAGTCAAAAAAGACATCGAATTCGAGACAGTCCATCCCGTCATGCGAACCCTGCACACCGTCGGCTAAATATTTTTTCCAGACAGGATGTTCGTATTGTTCGGTATATCGCTGTGCGTTTCCGACTTGCGTGCTTCGCCATTCAAAGTCATGCGAAGCATCCTCAGTATTGTCAAGAAAGATGGAATCGGTCGCTTCTTCATACATGCCTGCGGTTCCTCGTACCGTAAAACCGCGGGAATAGTAACGCGGAAGTGTTGTGTCAAGTGTGAGGACAATCGTTTCTCCGCGTGCACAGCGGATGACAGTTGTGACAACATCCCCTTGTGCGAACGAAGCATCCTTTAGATGATTCAATGCGTCTTTGTTTTTGACAACATACGCGTGAAGTCCGGCTGATTTTGACGCAGTAGAAGAAACAGTGAGCATACGATTTCCATGATTCAGGTTTAGAATTTTTGCAATCGGTCCGAGTTCATGCGTCGGATAGTTTTCGCAGTTTCGTGACAGATAGTTTCGCAGACGATAGTGACGGTTTTCTATACCAAACGAAATTTCATGACGCAGATCATGGTGATAGCCGCCCGCGCAATGAACAATTTCTCCAAATACGCCTTGCTTGACCATGTTTCGTATCATCATTTCCCGACGGCCGAAGCAGCAGTTTTCCAAAAACATAAACGGTGTTTTGGTCTCTTCATAGGTGTTTACAAGTGCAAAGCACTGTTCGATCGTATAGGCGCCGCCCACTTCCATTGCAACCGGCTTTTTGGCGTTCAAAGCTGCGATTGCGATTGGAATATGAGATTCCCATGCACTTGTGATGATCACTGCATCGACATTTTCATCTTCAATGAGTTTGTGAAAATCCAAATAGACGGCAGGGGAAGGTTGGTTGGCAGCAACAACTGCTTTTGCCGCAGCTTGTGCTCTGTCATCATAGCAATCACATACGGCACTGACTGTGATATCATTACGCTGAAGCAGAATTTGTTCCAGCAAACCGCTTCCTCTTTGACCCAAGCCAATTACACCGACCTTGATATTTGACATAAACATCCTCTTTTCTTTCATGGAGCGTTCCATGTTCAATTGATTCTATTAAACCATAAAATTAGAAAAGATGCTATCTGTATTTTTTGTTTTGTGCAATGAAAGATTGCTGTATTTTTGCAAGGACGTTTTTTATGGATCATGATATTCGAGCAATCACCATTTTATCATCAAACGGTTTATCGATATTTTAGAATATATTTTAAAAAACACTACATCGAAAGTTTCTATAGAGATCAATTAAAAATTCATTTTATAATTTCTATCATTAAAATCTATTGTTTCTTGAGTATGATCTATACTTTCTTTACTATTGTTTTTTAGAAAAACAGTAGAAAGAATATTTAAAATATGGTCTAATAAAAGTGTGAGATTCCCGTCAGAAAAGAGTGACGGCAGATCATAAGAGAATGGAGGAAAGCAACATGAAAACATGGGAAAAGCGTTTTCTTTCCGGTGCAATGGCAGCGGTCATGATGGCTGCAACGTTTGCAACCACAGCGATGACAGTGTCCGCCGGTGATACGCTTCCGATGCAGGGAGAGGAGGCTCGTAAAGCGGAGCAGCCAAAGTTTTCAGGATACCGCATTTGGGACATTAGTCAGTGGTCGCCTGAAACGGATCCGTACGCAGAGTTTTTACGCGCAGATATCCCGCTTCAGGAACGTATCGATGCGTTTAAACCCACGCAGGCAAATCCGACACTAGATTCGGATGCACAGATCATGCTGATGCAAGGCGACTACGGAAACGCGTTTGTCGACGGCATGATGTACAACAACACGTTTTTGTATCACACGCTGAACTTCTGGCAGTATACGGACTATTATTCTCCGTGGCACGGCGCTGTGACTGCGAAAGTACCGGAAAGCATCTGGGATTGGGAAGGCGCGCTTACAGACCCGGATGCGTGGACAAAGCGGCGGTTTGAGTTTGGTATTTTGAACATTCCGAATCCAGCTTATACCAATGCAGCCCATAAGAATGGTGTCAAATCGATTGCGTGCATTTATTTTGATCAATCATTCCGCGAAGGCCAAACAATCGACGAATTATTTAGAAAAGATGAAAACGGAAAATTTGTCGTTGCGGAAAAATTGATTGAAATGGCAGAGTACTTTGGATATGACGGCTATTTCTTTAACTGCGAGGAGGCGCCTGACAGCCGCGAGGATGAACGCGCGTTTTTGGCAAGACTGACAGAAGCAGGTCTTTGGACGCAGTATTATGACACCAATTCGTCGTTTAATCAGAATAAAGCGGACTGGCTTTACTACGATATGGATGGCGACGGCGAAAAAGAAAAGATTCAAGATTCTGTGTTTGTCAATTACAGCAGCTTCACAGGATTGGACAGACAGTTTGAATTTATCGAACAAAACGGATATGATCCGTTTGAGCAGGTGTTCTATGGCGTTGAAGCGAATCAGGGTAAATTCTCCGGAAGCCATGGCTCTGTATCGAACCTGCCGAATCTGTATGCACCAGGGACAAATAACCCGCGTGCAAGTATCGCGCTGTTTACGCCGAGTGATTACTACCACCGCGGTGTAGATGAAGTGGAAGGCGGCAATCCTGTTTCCACGGCAGATCCCGATTATATGTGGATGGTCGCAGAACGTGAGAGAATGTATTTCTCCGGCGTGACATGCGATCCGACAGATACCGGTAAAAAACCAGGCTATAGCCGTACAGATGTCGGTGTGGACAACGCAGGCGGCTGGGTCGGTGTCGCAGACTTTACAAGTGAACGTTCTGTTATTGACGGCAGTGTGTTCTATACAAACTTTAACACCGGAAAAGGCCGTTCATACTGGACAGACGGAAAGCTGACAAATGATGATGACTGGACAAACATTTCCGTTCAGGACATTTTGCCTACATGGCAGTGGTGGATGAGTGTTCCGGAAGCGGCAGAGGGTGCAGAGCCGTATGCAAAACTGAAAGCCGATTTCGACTATGGTGAAAACTATTATACCGGTGCAACTGAATTTAAGCATATTGGTGCGTACAACGGCGGCAGTTCGCTTGTCGTTGCAGGAACATTGGAAGCAGAGAATCTGCTCCGTCTTTATAAAACAGAGCTTTCGGTCAATGCTTCATCTAAAATGGAGATTACCTATCAAAAACCGTCCGCATCGGATGGATCTGAAATGAAACTTGCGCTGATTTTTAAAGACGATCCGGAAAATGTTGTATATCTTCCGATCGCGGAAACCGGCACAAAGACGTCGGAATGGAAGACAGTCTCTGTATCTCTTGGCGCATATGCGGACAGAGAAATTGCGACAATCGGACTGGCGTTTGATCCAAAACAGGGAACTGTTTCTGATTATCAGATGAACATTGGTGCGATCCGGCTGACAGACGGTCAAAATCACACACCGGCTGTTCCGGAAGGATTCAAAGTGGATCGTGCATTCTCGACTGATGAAATGATTGCTGAATGGAAACTCGGCGATTTTAACACCGTCGATAAATACGAGATTTACGCAACACTTTCAAACGGCAAACAGATCATGGTGGGAACCCATTATGCAGATTTGTTATACATTAAAACACTCGAGGGTGAAACAGATAACGTAACGCTGTCACTCGTTGCAATCGGCAAAGACGGTTCCCGTTCGAAAGCTGCGACTGCAACGTATGATTATGCGCAGAATGTTGGAAATCTGAAAGCAGATACAGAGGTTTCCCGCAATAACTTCAATGTGTTTACCAAACGAGCAGGTGTGATTGATCTTACCTGGACAGAACCGAAAGTGGCATATGAATCGATTGAATTCACCGTAACAATGGATGATTCTACGGATGATACCATTGTTGCACGCAGCGTGCCGAAAGGAACGACATCTCTTTCGATTCCGGTGATGAAAGCAAATGGTGAAAAATATCAGGTTGCTGCAACCACTGTATTTGCGGATGGTACAAAGAGTGATCCGATTCTTTTGACAGGCTATATGAAAGACGTATGGAGTCAGCCATTTGATCCGGAAGGAAAAGTATTTATCTCCGGTGATGAAGTGGAATTCTGGCAGCCGGCTTCAGAAGACTGGTACAAGATGTATGTGACCTTTAACGGTGAAGCTTTGGAATTCACGGCACGGTTTAATCCTGAAAAGAGTTATATTACACGCGGTGGAAACAAGATGTATGCAAGTCTGCCGGATACAAACGGTGCGCTGAAAATTGTACTCGAGGACTATACCGGTAATTTGTCGAAACCAGTCTATTATACAGTTTGTGAGGACCCGACCGCAGAGGTGACTGCCGATATGTTCCCGGATGCAGTACTGTTTGAAGAGGTGAAAAAACAGATCGGTACCACGATGGAAGACCTGCTCACCTTTAATGGGACACTTGATTTATCGGGAAAAGCGGTAAAAGATCTGACAGGGTTATCGCTCATTGGAAATCTTGCAGGATTGGATTTGTCCGGCACAGAGATCACATCGCTTTACAAAGGACTGCTGCCGAAAACACTGACTTCGCTTGATTTATCAAATTGCACATCACTCACTCGCATTGATCTCGGTACATTCAGCGGTTTGGAGTCGCTTGCAGTGATTGATATCACTGGGTGTACGGCGCTCGAAGTATTGGGCCTCGATCATTCAGCACTTGAAATGGTGGAATACGGAGATGCCAATGCGTTTACTTCTCTTGTATGCGTTTCTCTGGAAGCATCGCGGTTTGATCTGACAGAAGGGACCTCGATGGATCAGTTTGTGAAAGCAGTAGAAGCTATCACAAAAGATAAAGAAGATATTGTTTTAGAGTCTACGGAACTTACAAACCTCGGACCGAAAGCAACGCTTGATAAAGAATTGACAACTTTATCCGGCTGTGAAGCGTTATTTGACGGTGAAATCAACGAATGGGAGCCGGATTTGAAAAATGTACCGGGCGAAGCGGTCTTCACATTTGATTCTCCGCAGGAAATTCAAAAGTGGACACTGCGCACATCCTCCTACGGTGGTGCAAAGGACTTTGAACTCCAGTATTCGACTGACGGCAGCGAGTGGAAAACGCTTGGTACCGCAGTTACCGGAAATGATCAAAAAGAAGTTACACAGACCGTTACTGATCCGGTTGCAGCAAAATATTATAAGCTCAAAATTGACAGTGCATACGGCTGGTATCCGGTTTTGTGCGAACTGTATGTCTATGGATATGAAACGACACTGTATGAAGCAGGCGTCAAAACATCCGATCAGCGTCCGGCAGTACATGTGACATATCCGGATGAAGTGAGAAAAGAAATTGGTGAAGGCACATTGGACCCGTCATCACTGATTTCGTATGAAACGATGTCCGGCACACCGTTTGCATCACTCAAAGGCGCAGCGTTTGTTGCAGAGGATTATGATATTGAAGCGCAAATGAAAAACGGCGCAGATTTAATCCTTGTAAACGAGGATCCAAATGGTGTAATCTCGCTTGAAAAAGCAGGACTTTACACCGTGAAGTTTGTAAACTTTAAAGAGAACTCGAATGGCGACATTCATACGACTACCGTGGCGGTTGGAGATATTCCGGTTCCGGTCAATAAAGATGCGCTTCTTTCATTGATTCGAACGGTTGAGGCAATGGATTTGACGCCATATACCAAAGAGAGCGTTGATCTTCTCCGCAGTGCATTAAGTGCTGCAAAAGAAGCTGCCGCGGATGAAAATGCAACGCAGAAACAGGTTGATGATGCTTATGCGGCGCTTGAAAATGCGGTAAACGGCCTTGAAAAGACAGAGCAGGTAGGTCCCGAGGTACCGGATACCGACGACAACAATGCATTACCGATCGTTGCAGCTGTGTTGTTTGCAATGCTCGCTGTGACCGGCTGTGCAGTCTATGTTGTACGTAAAAGACGCAGCTGAGAGCATAATAATGAAAACATTCCATTCATTAAACAGGAAATCCTTTTTGTAAAGGAACTCTTACATCAGAAAACGGAGTCTGTCGCCTGATGGCGGCAGACTCTTGTTTTTTGTGGGTATCAGTGAAATGAAATATGTATAAAAAGACTTGTAACATATGAGAAAAACAGGTATATTGATGATGTAAACAATGATAGATGTGAGGGATTGCCATGAAAAAGGCAGGGCTTATTGTGACAGTACTGGTTCTTTGTTTGCTTTCGGGCTGCAAAGAGCCATCAGAAGAGACATATGAAGTCAATGTCGATATCGAACAAGCAGAGCAGATTGCGTACGAAACACTTGCCGGTGATGACAGTGAGTCGCTGTTCATGTGTGAAACAATTCATGTGATTGACGGTGAAATTTATTATCTGATTCGAGGATTTTGCAACAGTGAAGACAAAGTCACAACGTTTGGCTGGTATCTTTTCAATGCACAAACCGGTGAACTTTTCGATACTGGTCCGGCGCAAAATGAACGGATTCCGATTGATACGAAAAACCCATGAAGAAATAAATGGGTTGTAACGTTACATATTTTGTCGTATACTATGGGAAATTACGATGCTTACATCAAAAAGGGGAATTTGAGATGATGAAAGAGAGCGAATGGGGCAATTCCAAGTGGATTTGGTGCGAAAACGCGCAGGAAAAAGATGACCGTGTAATATTTCAAAAGACGATTTGGATTGATACGATACCGCAAAGCGCATGGATGAACATTGCGGCCGAAACGAAATATTGGCTTTGGATCAATGGGCAATCCGTCGTATCAGAAAGCAGTTTATTTCGAGAGAGTACGCCGGGGAACGGATACTATGATGCGGTAGATATCGCGTCTTATTTGAAACTCGGAAAAAATGTGCTTACATTCTTTTGTTGGTATTACGGGAATGAAGGACGTAACAATACCAATTGTAAACAGGCAGGGCTTCGCTTTTTCTGTCAAGATCTTTCGCTCATAAGCGATCACAGCACCTTGTGTATGCGGCATCCGGCATATTATCCGCCGCAGGGAAATAAACCTTCTTACCTCTATGGCGGATACGACACTGGATTTGACGCACAAAAAGATATCGGTGCTTTTGGGTCCGCAGATTTTACAAACGGCTTGCTTTGTGAGGCGCAGGAAATGGATGAAACAGCTTATGGCATCCCGGTGCGCCGTCCGATTCCGCTGTTGCGCTTTCATGATGTTGTGATTGGGCAGACGCTTTCGCAATGGGATCATACGTATCGGCTGCGGCTTCCGTATGCAATGGCATTTACTCCTTATTTTGAGGTGGAAGCACAGGGCGGCGAAGTGATCCGGATTTGTTCTGACCGTTATGAGGTGCCGGGCGGACCGGGTGATTCGATGCACACGTATCGGGGACATCGGCTGGAATATCGATGCAAAAAGGGATGGAATCAGTTCGATAGTCTTTACTATTTGTTTGGCGAAGAAATCATCTGTTCAAGCAGTCATCCGCTTAAAAATTTCCGGATTGGATACAGGGAAACCGGATATGATTGTGACATTGTGGGAGCGTTTACATGTTCCTGTCCCGTGACGACGCGTCTTGTGCAAAAAGCGGCGCGAACACTGGTGTGCTGTATGCGGGATAATTTCATGGATTGCCCTGATCGGGAGCGCGGACAATGGATCGGGGATGTATCCGTGCAGACACCGCAGGTCTTTTTCCTGCTCAGTGAAAGCGCACAGCTGCTCGTGCAAAAAACGATTCATGATTTTTTGCGTCTGCGCAAAGGAGATCGGCTGGTCGGAAACGTTCCGGGCGCTCATTTTTCCGAACTTCCGGCGCAAAGTCTTGCGGCGATCAGCCAATACGGACTGTTTGGTCAATATGAGAAGTACAGCGGAAAGCAGGATTTTTTTGCGGAAGCATTGGCGCCGTGTATCGCATATCTGTCACTTTGGGAAATGGGAGAAAACGGACTGGTGCTGCCGCGGCAAGGGGACTGGCGCTGGTTTGATCATCTTTACAACCAGGATGAAGCGGTGCTTGAAAATGCGTGGTATTATTGCGCGTTAACGTATTGTGCGCATATGGCCGATGTGCTGAACGAACATCAATACGATGCGTTTTTAAGTACACGGATGGAATCAATTCGGCTGGGGTTTGAAACACAGTTTTGGAAAGGCGATGCGTACCGCTCCGGCGATTGGGTGGATGACCGTGCAAATGCCATGGCGGTACTGTCCGGACTTTGCCCGAAAAGCCGGTATCCGATCATCAAACAAATTTTAACGAGTGTGCTCAATGCTTCTGTTTATATGGAATCGTTTGTGCTGACTGCGTTGTGTGAAATGGGATCTATTGAAGAAGCATATCGGCGAATGGTTTCTCGTTATTATCCGCTGGCTATGAATGAGAATTCGACGTTATGGGAAGATTTTTCGATTCTCGGGACAAAAAATCATGCGTGGAGCGGTGCGCCTGCGACCATTGCATTCCGCTATTTCATGGGGATTGATACGACAGACGGATTTTCACATATTACCGTTTCACCACAGCGTGCGTTGTTTGGTGAGATGACATGCCGCTTTTATGCGAAAGGCGGGATGGTTTCCATTCAGGTTCATCAAGACGGTACCGTCACGATTGATAATCAGTCACAGAGCGAATGCAAGCTTGTGATTGAAGATAGGTGAAATCGTATCAATGAAAAACGGCTTGGGAATATCCCAAGCCGTTTTGTTTTGCTTAAACAACCACTGGCTGTGCCAGTGGATAAAGAGCTTATAGCTATGGACAAAAAAAGAACTCCCCGATAGAGTAAAGGAAAAGGTCTGCCAACCTAACCCAAAACTATCGAGG
>CALXAM010000045.1 GCA_944386285.1 uncultured Clostridia bacterium
TTGCTCCACTTCCGATGTGGTGTCCCTTTCTTTCCCATTCCTATTCCTCCTTTTTCTCTTATTTTACTACGAAAAAAGTAGACACCCACACTTTTGTGAGTGTCTACTTTCATTTTACAGGTGCAATGGCGTTTGCCATTGCTCTTTTTTCTTTTGCCCTCATTATCAGAGGGTATCTCTTTGACTGACGGACAACCTGCTGACACCAGAGCGACTCACCGCCGTTCTTTCTCGAAAACGGACTCTCATTTTGTCCGCCGCATCATATTCGCTTATTCGATCACATATTCACCGGAAAGCAGCATTTCACGCGCATTCTTTCCGACAAAAATCCGGAAACGTCCCGGCTCAATCACACGCTGATAGTGCACATCAATGAGTGAGAACGACACTTTCGGCAGGTAGATGGTTACGCGGCGTTTCTCATGTGCAGAAACCGCCACCCGTGCAAAGCCTTTGAGCAGAACAGGCGGTGTGACCACCGAACTATCCACATCGTCCACATAGATCTGCACAACCTCTTCGCCGTCACGGTCACCGGTATTCTCAACATCACACGAAACAAGCACGTCCCCATTTGACTGCGGCGCAATGTCCAGTGCGGAATATTCGAATGTCGTATAGCTTAACCCATAGCCAAACGGATACAATGCGTTCTTTTCTCCTTCAAAGAACATCGGATCGCCGCCCGGCAGCATCGAATAATAGCACGGAATGCGGGTCGAATGACGCGGCAGTGAAATCGGCAGTCTGCCCGACGGATTATAGTGTCCGAGCAAAATTTCCGCGATTGCACAGCCGCCGGTTTCTCCACCGAAAAAGCTCATGAGCACAGCGTCGCACCATTCGCTCTCTTTTGAAATTTCAAGCGGCTTGCCGTTTTCGAGTACAAGAATCAGCGGCTTTTTGAGTGCAGAGAGCCGACGGATCAGTTCACGCTGCTTTCCACTGAGCGTCAGTTCGCAACGGTCGCGTCCCTCGCCGCTTGTCACGGTGTTATCGCCGCAGACCGCGACAATCACATCGCACGAAGACGCCAGCGAAACGGCACGTTCGAGATTCTCCTCCACCGCTGTATCCGCCGCCTCATAGAGATGCGCCTGTCCCTCGACAATGCGTTCCTGTTTCGTTTCCTCAGTGATGCCGCAGCCGTCGCACTGAACAATGCGCACCTGCTCGCCCATCATGGCGCGCAATTCCTCATATACCGACGGAATAGGAAACTGCGGCAGTGACGAATAGCCGCCGATTTTCTGTGCGTTTGACGACGGCCCCACCACAGCAATCGAAGTGATTTTCTTTTTATCAAGCGGCAGCACCCCGTTATTTTTTAACAAGACTGCCGACGAAAGCGCTGCCCGATGTGCAATCTTACGATGTTCCTCACAATGTACCACGGATTCATACGCTTGCTCGTCTGTATACGGATGTTCAAACAGTCCGAGCGAAAATTTCACAAACAGCACGCGGCGTACAATCTCATCAATGCGTGCAAGTGAAATCCGTCCCTCGTCCACAAGCTCCATCACCGTTTGTTTAAAGAAGTCCGGTTCGTAGTCACAGCCCTGCACATCGAGTCCATGGGTAATTGCCAGGCAAATGGCATCTTTATCGGTGCTGACGACGTGATGGTCACGTTTTAATTTGCCGATGCCGCCCCAGTCTGAGCGGGTATATCCTTTTAAGTGGAGTCGGCCACGGAGCACATCGTTTAAATAATACGACGAACACATCATCGGATCACCGTCCACTGCGTTATAGCTAACCATAACGTTATATGCGCCGCCCTCAGTAATGCCTGCCTCAAAAACCGGCAGATAGCAGCCATCCACCTCGCGTCGTCCTGCGCGTGCAGGCGAACAGTTCGTGCCGCCCTCTGCAATGCCGTGCACACAGTAGTGCTTCGGCTCGCTCACAACGGCATCCGGACGGCTGACATCACCCTTTTGCTCACCGCTGACGATGGCAGCCGCCATCCGCGATGACAAAAACGTATCCTCGCCGAACGTTTCCTCAATGCGTCCCCACCGCGGTTCGCGTGCAACATCGAGGTTCGGCGCTAAGATTTCGTGCATACCGAGTGCACGCGTTTCTCTGCCGATCGCTTCACCGACTTCTTTAACTAGTGCGGGATCGAATGTTGCGCCTAAATTGATCGGACACGGAAAAATCGTGCCGCGCAGACCGCTCACGCCATGGAGCGCTTCTGCGGTAAAGATCGCCGGAATCGGCAGGCGTTCTTGTGTGAGCAAAATCCGCTGCATCCGGTTGAATGTTTCCGGTGTCGAATACATATCATGGACAAAGCCGATGCCGTCCGTACCGAATATGCCTAAAAGCCGCTCGGTGTCAAATTCCGTGTCGGACTCCACACAGCACGGATGCTTCGGTGACGGCTTTTTGGCATACTCGACGCCGCGCATCATACACATCTGCGCGACCTTTTCGCTAAGCGTCATGCGCGACAGCAGATCTTCGGCCCGCTCATTGGTAGGCAAGGACGCATCCTTGTACCGTTCGTTCATATAAATTTCCCCTTTTCTTTTTATGAAAAAACGCGCCGTTTTTCCTTTTTGTCTTTTGTTCAAAAGAAAAACGACGCGCCTTTTTATCCATTACAGTGCGCTCAAGCTCTCGTCAATTTTAACGAGCAGTTCCTGTGCGGTTTTTAATTTCATGCGAATTTCGTTGACCACTTTTTCGGGTGCTTTATTGACAAAGTTTTCATTCTTAAGTTTATTCTCATGAATCGAAATCTCTTTTTCGCATTTCTCACGCTCACGGGTCAAACGTGCGCGCTCTTTGTCTTTGTCGATCAGATCGTCCATCGGCACAAAGATGCGTGCGCTCTTTGTTGCGATCTGCACCGCACCGTCTACCGACTGCTCAGAAGCGACAAACACTTCGGATGCAGAAGCCAGCCGGACAAAGAACGGTTTGCAGTCTTCAAACACAGTCTGATATTCAGTTTCGATGTAAACAGCCGCTTTGCGTGACGGTGGTACGTTCATTTCAGTACGTGTATTACGGATAGCTTTGATTGCTTCCATCACGCGGGTAAACTCCTGCTCCTCCTCGGAAAAATCGAGTTCATCGGAGAAGGATGGCCAAGCGGATGCCAGAATGCTCTCCGTTTCTGTCGGAAGTGCCTGCCAGATTTCCTCTGTGATAAACGGCATGAACGGATGGAGCAGTTTGATCGTATTCGAAATGACATAAACGAGCACACGCTGTGCACAGACTGCGGTTTCGCCGCCTGCCTGAAGACGTGCTTTCGACAGTTCGATATACCAGTCGCACAGTACGTCCCAGATAAAGTCATAGATCTTCTGCTCTGCAATGCCGAGCTCGAATTTATCGAGGTTATCGGTCACTTCGCGCACCAGACGGTTATACTGCGACAAGAGCCATTTGTCCTCGAGTGTCAGTGTCTGCGGCAAGGAAGTATCAGTGACCTCGTCGGACAGATTCATCAAAATGAAGCGGGTTGCATTCCAGAGTTTATTTGCAAAGTTGCGCGCCGCTTTGATCTTGTCGTCGGAGAAACGCATATCATTTCCAGGGCTGTTGCCGGTGACGAGTGCCAAGCGGAGTGCGTCCGCACCGTACTGGTCAATGATCTCGAGCGGGTCGATACCGTTGCCCAGCGATTTCGACATTTTTCTGCCCTGTGCGTCACGTACGAGGCCGTGGATGAACACGGTGTTGAACGGAACGGTGCCGGTCTGCTCCAATGCGGAGAACATCATACGTGCCACCCAGAAGAAGATGATGTCATAACCGGTGACGAGTGTGTTTGTCGGATAGAAGTATTTTAAGTCCTCGGTATCGTTCGGCCAGCCGAGTGTACTGAACGGCCAGAGTGCTGACGAGAACCAGGTATCAAGCGTATCCTCATCCTGCTTCATATGGGTGCCGCCGCATTTCGGGCAGACAGCCGGCGCCTCTTTGGCAACGACCATTTCGCCGCAGTCTGCGCAGTAATATGCAGGAATGCGGTGACCCCACCAAAGCTGACGGGAGATGCACCAGTCTTTGATGTTCTCCATCCAGTGGAAATAGATTTTGTCAAAGCGCTCCGGTACGAATTTCGTTTCACCACCACGAACTGCTTCGATTGCCGGTTTTGCGAGCGGCTCCATTTTGACAAACCACTGTTTGGAAACGCGCGGCTCGACAGTTGTATGACAGCGATAGCAAGTGCCGACATTGTGCGCGTGCGGCTCGATTTTTACAAGATAGCCGCCTGCTTCCAAATCGGCAACGATTGCTTTTCTCGCCTCGTAGCGGTCCATGCCTGCATATTTCAAGCCGTTTTCGTTGATTTTCGCATCGTCGGTCATGACGTTGATGATCGGGAGGTTGTGACGCAGGCCGACTTCGAAGTCGTTCGGGTCATGTGCCGGTGTGATTTTCACCACGCCGGTACCGAATTCCATATCGACATAGTTATCAGCAACCACCGGAATTTCTCTGCCCACGAGCGGCAGAATGACGGTCTTGCCGACGATATCACGGTAGCGTTCATCTTCCGGATTGACTGCCACTGCGGTATCGCCAAGGAGTGTTTCCGGACGGGTGGTTGCAAGTTCTACATAGCCGCTGCCATCGGAAAGCGGGTAACGCAGATGCCAGAAGCTGCCCTGCTGCTCTTCGTACTCAACCTCAGCCTCGGAAATGGAAGTTTTACAGGTCGGGCACCAGTTGATGATACGCTCACCGCGGTAGATGAGTCCTTTTTCATACAGACGGACAAACACCTCTTTGACCGCTTCGGAACAGCCCTCGTCGAGTGTGAACCGCTCACGGCTCCAGTCGCACGCGGTGCCCAATTTCTTAAGCTGCGAAACGATGCGTCCTCCGTACTGTTCTTTCCATGCCCAAGCGCGTTTTAAGAAGCCCTCACGGCCGAGTTCTTCTTTCGTCACACCCTCTTCGCGCATTGCGGCAACGATTTTTGCTTCCGTTGCAATCGACGCGTGGTCAGTACCCGGAACCCAAAGTGCCGAGAATCCCTGCATTTTTTTGTAACGGATCAAAATGTCCTGCAACGTTTCGTCAAGCGCATGGCCCATATGGAGCTGTCCTGTGATATTGGGCGGCGGAATGACGATTGTATACGGGGTTTTGTTCGGATCGCGCTGTGCTTTAAAATAGTCGCCGTCTAGCCAAAACTGATAGATGCGGTCCTCAAAGCTTTTCGGCTCATATGTTTTTGCCAATTCTTTTCTCATACTGTGTCCTCCTGAATTGAAATATCATAAAGTAATAAAATACTTGTTTAATCTTGCTTAAGCGGAATCACCATGTTCCATGTGTGTTTGCAATCGACCAATCCATTTTCACCGTCTGATGTTGCAAAAAACAAGTGCGTGGGTTTTCCATCCTCAAACAGCATAAATGGACGCTCCAAATTTCCCATTGTCCGAACTTTTCCGTCGTCCCACAGCACATTGCGTGAATAAGCGGTCTTTCCGGAACAGATTTCCCAGTTGAGTCCATTTTCAGATGCCGCAAGCACGCCGCCGCGTGCTTCGCCGCAGGCACGTCCATCCATATCCTTTGCAATCATGAAATATCGTCCATCTTCATCCTGCCAAACAAACGGATCTTCTAAATCATATACCTGACTGTCAAACAGCGGATGGTTTAACACCGCATACGCTTGTTTTGTATAATGCGGTGCTTCGGCAACACCAAATTTCATTTCATCATAGGTGAAGTATTTCGTCATATCCTGCTGATAGCCACGTGATTTGTACAAAAGGTATACGGAACCGTCTTTTCGGATAATCGGTGCCGGATTGTTCACCATAAAGCTGTCAAAGCTGTCCGGACGAGTTGTCAAGAACGGTTGATCCGGACGTTTCCACGGACCATATGGACTGTCTGCAATCGCAAGTCCAATGCGTTGTCCCGCCGTTGCAGCAATCGCACGAAGATCCGATGTTGTAATCTGATCCTCTTTTTTAATATCGGCAAACGGATGCGTAGACCCGGAATAAAACAGCAAATACTTTCCGTCATGCTTCTTAATACAGGGGTTGTGCACGCTGCGGCCATCCCAATAAGCCGGAGAACGTTTGCCCAATGCGACATCCGAGAATACATACGGCCCCTCAGGAACCGCAGACACCGCATGAACGATTTCCGATTCAAACAGCCATCCCGGGTGCATCGGCAAATGTTTTCCCCAACGGGAAGCAAACATATGATACTGTTCATCTTCCCCTTTCACGACACTGCCGCACCATACCCAATATCCATCCATTCGAAATCCGCCATGAAGCGGCGCAGGGAGCATTTTTGCCTGCAAGTCATCCATCATGAACACTATCCTTTTTAAAAAATAAAACCGCCCCAAGCAAACGCTCAGGGCGGAAAAGTTCCGTGTTACCACCTGAATTCGGAGAAGCTCTCCGCACTCAACCGGCGCAAAAACGCCGTCTTCCGATAACGGCGGAAAAACCGTTGAAGTCTACTGTGCTTTCAAAAAGCAGTTCGGTTCAAAGCTCAAGGGCTACCTTCCGCGCCGTTTTCCCGAAGATTTTCACCAGCCATCTTCTCTCTTTGCGGTAAACCGGCACATACTCCTCCCTGTCATCGCTGTTTACTGATTTAATGGTATTATACCGTTGAAAATCCGCTTTGTCAAGCCGGTTCCCCGCCGCTTTTTCCTAACAGATCCATTCCTGCGCCGTTTATTTTCAAAAGAATTTTCATTTCGCGCGAAAAAAGCAAAAAAAAGCTTGATTTTATTCTCTCCTTCTGCTATAATACTGGATGTTAGCCTTTTGGCGGTTAAATTCGGTAACATGAAGGAGGTGCAGATCATGGCAAAATGCGATATCTGCGGAAAAGGTGTTACTTTTGGTATTAAGGTTTCTCACTCACACAGACGTACAAACAGAGCGTGGAAACCGAATGTAAGACGTGTTCGCGCCATCGTTGACGGCAAACCGTGCCGCATCAATGCCTGCACCCGTTGCTTGCGTTCAAATAAAGTGACCCGTGCCGTATAATTTAAAAACGGTAAAGAGCCTGTTTAAAAAAAAACAGGCTCTTTTTTCTTTTATTCAAAAGTGCAAGCCCATGGTCACACCATCCGTTTACGGCAGTTTTAGCACCTGACCCGGATAGATCACGTCACTAACATCCAATTTGTTATACGACGCAAGCTCCTGATACCGCGTGCCGTCGCCGAGCTGCTCTTTTGCAATCTTCCAAAAACTGTCGCCCGCTTTTACCACATACGTCCGTGCGGCAGGTGTGGACGAAGACGCATTCGGCAGTTTTAGCACCTGACCGGGGTAGATCACATCATCTACACGCAGCTTGTTATACGACGCCAATTCCTGATACCGTGCGCCGTCGCCGAGCTGCTCTTTTGCAATCTTCCAAAAGCTGTCGCCTGCTTTTACCACATACGTCCGCGCAGCAGGTGCAGGCGGTTTTGGTGCGGGAACAGCTGCAGAAAATCCGTTCTTTTTCGCCGATTGAATGGCAGCAGGAAAGTCTTTATAGCACTCGTTTAAATCCACATTCCCCGTAATCCCGTTTACTTTTCCTTTGCTGGTATATTGAAACAGATCGCGCATAAGCGTCCGATTGGCATTTTCCGCACGATAATCGGCAAGCCAGATCGTATATTTCTTCGCAAGTGCAGCATGATCGAGTTTGTTCTGAAAATAGTTTGTGTTTGCGTATACGCCGACATAATAGCCCGCCTTCTCCATCGCATCGCAAAACGCCTCCGCGACACGCGTCAAATCCTTTTTAGAAAGTGGGCCCATTCTTTGTTCATTCTCCATATCATAATAGACAGGATACGCAAACTGTTTTCCTTTTAAAATACGCTGTACAAACGCCGCTTCCTCAAGCGCTTTTGAAACACTGTCCGCTGCACTGTAATAATAGACACCGATCGGCATCGAAACGGCGCGAAATCCCTGATAATGTGTTTGAAAAAGAGAATCCTCTGCAGGTGTCTGCTTCCCCCAATAGGTGAGTCCGCAGCGCAGAATGACGCCATCAATTCCTGCGTCTTTTACTTTTTGATAATCCACTTTTGTCTGATAGGCGGAAATATCAATCACGTTTTTCGTTGTCATTTGTTCTCTCCCTCCCCGATACGGCGGCGCATCCCGCGGTTTTCATCAAAATCATTTCCGTTTTCTTTGCCCCCGTATCACAGACACTGCTTTGTGGTACAGCATCGGCAGTCTAAGTTGAAAACATCCAATACCAATCCTCAAAACGACAGATCAAACGCCTGCACTGCGTATCCTCCTGCCGCCGGATTTTCGGCGAGTGTCACATGCAATCCTTTATTTTATTCTTCTTTGCAAACTGTCAATCACAAAGCAGCGCTGTTTTTATCTGGTTTCATTCCTGATCTTCACGAAAATAAGAGCCTCAAAGAAGCGGAGCTCATTCCTATCATTTCGCAGGACTTTTTTCCTGCTGTGGTTTGTGCACACGTCGGTGTGTTTTGCGCATTGATTTTTCATGCGCGATCTTTTGCCGCATTATCTTTTCAGCTCATTTTCATCATATGCCGGACGTCCTCATCGCTGACACTGAATCAAAAAATAAGCAGACAGGTAAATGGTGCTGTCTGCTTATGTGATTCGATCGTATGAAAAAACCCGAAGCCTTTGCTTCGGGTTTTATTTGTTTTCTTATTCGCCTTTCATTTTTGCAAAGCATTCGCTGCAATAAACCGGACGATCCTCTCTCGGTTTAAACGGAACTCTTGCTTCTTTTCCGCAGGATGCACATACAGCAGTGAACATCTCACGGGAAGCTCTTGCGCCAGCATTGTTTTTGCGTGCGTTGCGGCATTCTTTGCATCTCTGCGGCTCGTTTTCAAAGCCTTTCTCTGCATAAAATTGCTGCTCACCGGCGGTAAACACAAATTCTGCACCACAGTCTTTGCATACCAGGGTTTTGTCTTGATACATGATAATAACCTCGCTTGGAATAAATTTTTCTGCCCGCCGACGATTTGACCGCCTATTGGAAACCAACGCTTGAAACAAAGCTGACAGGGCGTATAACTAAACAGCACCCGCTGTTATGGACCTTACCTCCATGACCAAAGGTCACAGATCGAACAGAACCGCTTTCAGCTTTCTTCTTGCTCGTTGCAGCGCATTATCCACTGATTTTGGCGAGGAATGAAGCTTTGACGCGACACCGTCATAGCTGCAGCCGTTGATATACGCAAGGAGTACTTCCCGCTCATAAGGGGACAGCACGTCATGAATCGCATCCAATACACGATCCACCGTTTCCTGTTTTAAAACGATCTCCTGCGGATCCAAACGACTATCGGAACAAGGTGTCTGATCTACTTCATCAAACGATACCGCCTGATTCATTGTCTGTGCCTTTTGTGTCAGCGAAGCCGCAACCACATTGGATAAACGGTTTCCGATACAAATAGACGCATACGCCGAAAACGGCACCGCATGAGCAGAATCATACGTGCGCACAGCCGACAAAAATGCCATACAGGCCTCCTGCCGCAGGTCATCCTGATCGGAACCCGGCACAAACACGCCGGATACTTTTTTGTTGATGAGCGGCGCATAGCGCGCGATCAAAACAGCGATTGCCTTTTCATCACCTTCCCGACAACGGGACAGCAGCAACGCATCCGGCGCATCCGCATACTCAAAAACTGAAACCTGACTGTACATAGACCCTTCCACCGATTTAGCTGTTTCCTACAGTATAGCACATATTCAAAAAATGTCAAGAGGATTTAATGCAGGTTGCACAAAAATATTTCTCATAGCGCAGTACAGTTGACACAAAAACCGTGAAAACGAGAAAAAGCGAAAGATGGTTTCTGTTTTTGACACCATCTTCCGCTCTTTTTATACACTATTCAATTGATCTTTTATCGAATGGCTATCTTTTGATAAAACCCGGCTCTTTTTAAAGCGGCGCGCAGCGGGAACACTAAGACAAACGCCAGAATAAATGCAATGACTGCATTGATCGACGAGGTAACCAGCTTCGGCACACACGAAACAACCGCAGCATAAAAATCACTGCCCGCAATCATCAGCTTGCATACCGACTGAATTGCATAGAGGAACACTGACAAAAATCCGCCTGCAAACGCACCGGCGAGATTAAGCCATTTATTTTCGCCCTTTTGTCCGTTCATATATGCGATCTTGCCGCAGATATACGCCACCAAAAAGAAGCGGATCAGCGTAAGCGGCGCGTCCGAAATAAAGCGCGGATCAAGCAGATCGTAGATCATCGAACCGATGCCGGCAGCCAAACCGCCGCGCAGTCCGCCGAACAAAAGTCCCGCCAGAAGAATAAAGATATTTGCCGATTTGAGCATCGTCTGTCCTGCCGGTGTCGGAATCGGAATCTGCACAAAATACGTTAAAACGAAAATGATTGCCGCCATGACGCCGACAACGACCATGTCATACAGCGAAAAGAGCCGCTGTTTCTCCCCTGTTTCCTGTTTCATAAAAAAGCCTTCTTTCCCCGCAGGTCATCCTGCAAACTCAAAAGCTCTCATATCCGTTAAATTCGTGCGCCTTCACAAGCCAGCCGAGATTTTTCTCAAGCAAAATTCCCTGTTTCGGATCGGTTCCATAGCTGTAGGTCGCCTTGATTGTCATTTCAAGGAATCGGGTCGCCCGCTCCATTGCAATCGCCAAGCTGTCGCCGTTTAACAGCGATCCCACCGCAATACTTGCGAACACATCGCCCGTTCCCGGATAGCTCTGCGGTACATAGTGGCAGACCACCCGCCAAAACGTATTGGTGCTGCGGTCATAGCCAATGTTGCTCACCGTCATATCCGCAAGCTCCACACCGGTGACGATCACCTGCTTTGGCCCCAGTTCTGAAAGCTTGACAAGGCAGCTTTTTGCACGTGAAAATGTAAGCGGCATCGGATCAAACGATTCACCGAGCAGTAAAAACATCTCGGTTTTGTTCGGTGTAATGACATCCGCACGATGAACCAAATCCAACAAACGTTTGCACATCTGATCTGTATACGTACGATACGTATGTCCGTTATCGCCCATGACCGGATCAACAACGACAAGCGCATCGGGATACGCTTCGATAAAATCCACACAGTGATCGATCTGCTCGCTCGACGCCAAAAAGCCGGTATAAACACAGTCAAACGAAAGCCCGATCCGTTTATAATGTGCAAGCGCCTGCGGAATATAGGAGGTTAAATCCTCCATGACCACATCGCCGAATCCGCCTGTATGGGTCGAAAGCACCGCAGTCGGTACAGCAACCGCCTGCACGCCCATCACCGAAAGCACGGGTGAGATCACTGAAAGCGAGCATCTTCCGAAACCAGACAAGTCGTGAATTGCTGCAACACTTTTCACAGCCAAAGCCATGAATCCTTCCTCCTCAAACGAAAGAGAGCTGTTGTATGGCTCTCAGTATATAAATGAAATCCGCCAAATGCAAATCGGTTAAAAACGAAAAACCATTTTTCGTTTTTGTCTTTTTTGCAAAAGGAAACATGTTTATTGTATCACATCTGCGCATCTTTCACATCATAAAACGATACAAAAGAAAGACAAAATCCGACGTTTTGGCATATAAAATAAAACAAAATGAAAAATGAAGATTTTTCTTGTATGAAATACAGAACTATTTTATTTGTTTTCGGACATACTAAAAGCGAAACAAAAGAAAGGAATGATTCAAATATGCGCAAACAGCATCCTGTTGCAATGGCAATGGTAACCGGCGCTGCTGCCGCAGCCGTAGTCGGCACCGCTTCTTATATGGTGACAAGCAGCAAGAAAAAAACCACCACAATGATGAAAAAGAATGCCGGCAAAGCGCTTCGCGCCGTCGGTACCATGATCGAAAACGCTTCTTATATGATGCGGTAAGAAAAAAGCACGCGGCTTTGCACAGACAAGGCCGCGTGTTTTTTAAAAAATCATTCTTACCGAAGTTCGAGCGCATCCCGGTCACCGAGCAGCGGAAACGGCATGGTTTCTCCAACCTGATACCAAAACGCAACCGACGAAATATCATCCTGAAGCGGCAGATATCTCCCGTCGTTGCGCCAGCCGAGCGCTTGAATCGTCACTTTGATATCCGTGTGAAAGCGAATCGGGTCCATAATATGCCACCGATACAGCGAAAAGCGCATCTGACTGCGATACAGTCCGTCCGTATCCGCAAGTGTCATTCCGGAATACGGCGTAGAAAACGGCTGATAGCAATGCTTGCCCGGATGCTCAAAATTGTACGAACCGCAAAAATAGTCCTCTGTTCCGGTTCCGCAGATAGTGGGATATTCCTGATCGCCGTCGATAAAGAACTTGATCTCGCCTTCTCCCCACCATCCGTTGTTGTGAACGCCCCATGTCATATACGTACCGACATACTGTCCTTTCCCGCAAACGCCGTCTAAAATGACATAGTTTGAACGATACGGCAGCGGATTCACACGGCGGAACTGTGCGTGAAAATAGCCCGCCTCCTTCGGTACTTCAGTAAGCGTATAGTCGATCTGATAATACATGACCACCGGCTCGTCGCTGCGGTTTTCGAGCGTCATGCGGCAGTGTTTACGAAACGGCATCGGCCAGTAGCAATTAAACGCACTTCCGGGATTCACACAAACCGCCAGTGACGAAATCTGTGCATATTCATTTAATCCGCTTGCGAAAAAATCACCGATCGGACATTCTACCGACGGCTGTTCTCGGTGATCCCAATAGATGCGAAGAATCGTATTGCGCCACAAACCGGTTGGTGTCAGCCAAATATGCTGAATACAGCCCGGACCGTCCACATCGGCAATGACAAACGTCTCGCCGGCAGGAATCCGGATATAGGGGTTTACTTTCCATCCCTTTCCCAAATCTCGCGCGGCTTCTTTTGCAATTCCGTCCGCAAGCTCGCACATGCCGCCTTTTCCCTTTTCACCGGTTACATTCTCCGGTGAAATCGAGCGTGTTTGGGCATCGGAAGTTAAAAAAATCGATCCCATCCCCATATGAAGTCCGTCAAACATCTCATCATCCCCCAAGGATTTATTTTACCCGTATTGTAGCACAAAAAGCTGACTGCCGCCATCTCTTTTCAAGTGACTGCGGCTATAAAAAATCGCCCGTTTATTCATTAACGAGCGATTTTTTCATCCTATCACACAGCCGCCGTGCGCATACGCTGACAGTGGCTGCTATTTTACTTTTTCGGTTTCATTCCCCAGAATACCGCATTCATCAAAATGACAATCAGCAAGACGGCTGCAAGCGAAACCCAAAAGCCGATATTCAGTCCAAACAATTCACTCCGATGAAACAATTTTACAAAGATCTCTGTCATCATCGTTCTCCCTCCTTACAACAGCTCGCCGTAATGGCGGACATACGCTTTTTTTAGGCTGGTTGCCAGCATCATATAAAGCAAGATACACGGAATCAAATACGCAAAGTAAGAAAGCGGCAGTGCGGTGAATCCGAGCAGTGTACCAAGCGGCGTAAACGGAATCACTGTCAGCACGGCAATGCCCGTAAAGGTGAGCAGACACACCGGCGCAGAGGCGCGGCTTTCGATAAACGGAATCTTCGGTGTGCGGATCATATGAATGACAAGCGTCTGGCTCCACATCGACTCCACAAACCATCCAGCCTGGAACATCGCCGCGTATAAGTTCTGCATCTGCGCAAGCTGTCCGCCCGAAAAATGATTCGGCAGATCGTTATACAGCACACCGTTTGACACAAACAGCGGGCAGAATACAAAATACATAAAGATGTATGTCGTAAAATCAAAGATGGAGCTGGTGGGTCCAATCCAGATCATAAAGCTGCCCACCGACGACGCATCCCATTTACGGGGAACTGCGAGATATTCCTCATCCACATGGTCCCATGGAATCGCCGTACAGCTTAAATCGTAAATCAGATTGAGCACAATCAGATGAATGCTCATCATCGGCAAAAACGGAAGCAGCGCAGATGCCGCCAGCACGGAAAACATATTGCCGAAATTCGACGATGCCGTCATCTTGATATATTTAATCATATTGGCATACGTTTTTCGTCCCTCGATGATGCCCTCTTCGAGCACCATGAGATCTTTTTCGAGCAGAATGATGTCTGCCGATTCCTTTGCGACATCGACCGCCGTATCGACCGAAATACCGATATCCGCCGCCTTCATTGCCGCCGCATCGTTGATGCCGTCGCCCATGAATCCGACTGTGTGGCCGTTTGTCCGCAGTGCAGACACCACACGTGCTTTTTGATCTGGCGTAAGCTTTGCAAACACATCGGTATGCTCGGCTTTCTGTGCAAGCTCGACATCACTAAGCTGTTCCACTTCACTTCCGAGCAGCATATTCCGCACTTTCAGTCCCACCTGTTTACATATGGTGCGGGTAACCTTCTCGTTATCGCCGGTCAGAATTTTAGTTGTCACGCCATGTGCTTTGAGCGCGGCAATCGCCTCGGCAGTCGATTCTTTCGGCGGGTCGAGAAATGCGAGGTATCCCATCAGCACCATTTCACACTCATCTGCCGCGCCAAACGACTCTGTCGGCGACGGGTTGCTTTTCTGCGCGATGCCAAGTACACGGAATCCCTTTTCATTGAGCTGTTCTACCGTTGTGAGAATCCGGTCGCGCACGGCGTCTGTGAGCGGCTGGATCATGCCGTCACATTCTGCAAAGGTGCAGATCGAAAGCATCTCTTCCACAGCGCCTTTTGTCACCATCTGCGTTTTCCCGTCTTTATCCTGCACCACAGTCGTTAACCGGCGGCGTGCAAAGTCAAACGGAATCTCATCCACTTTGGTATAGTGTTCGGAGAGATCGGTAAGCATGGGATTTTGCGCTTCTTCCTCCTCCGTCTTGCGGATGATTGCTACATCCATCAGGTTTTTATATCCCGTCTGAAAATAGCTGTTTAAATACGCGTGACGCAGTACGCGCAGATCGTCGTCGCCGTTTAAATTCAAATGGTATTCGAGCACCACCTGATCCTGTGTAAGCGTTCCGGTTTTATCAGTGCACAGCACATCCATTGCGCCGAAATTCTGAATGGAGTTTAAATTCTTAACGATTGTCTGCTTTTTGCTCATGGAAACGGCGCCTTTTGCAAGACAAGTCGTCACAATCATCGGCAGCATTTCGGGAGTGAGTCCCACCGCAATCGAAATGCCGAACAAAAATGCCGACAGCCAGTCGCCCTTTGTCATTCCGTTTACGAAAAACACAAGCGGCACCATGACGAGCATAAACCGAATGAGCACCCATGAAACGGCATTGACGCCTTTGGTAAAGCTCGTTTCCACCGCTTCGCCTGCAATGGCAGCCGTCATCGAGCCAAACAGCGTACGGTCACCCACAGCAACGACAACCGCCATTGCACTGCCCGAAATCACGCTGCTGCCCATAAACGCGATATTCTGATAATCCGTGACACTGTCCGCCGGATCGCAGACATGCGGTGTTTTCTCAACGGGCTCACTTTCTCCGGTGAGACTTGCCTGACTCACAAACAGATCTTTTGCATCCAGAATCCGTACATCCGCCGGAATCATATCGCCTGCGGACAGATGAACAATGTCACCCACGACCACCTCATCGAGCGGAATTTCCTCTTTTCCCTGCTCCATTCGTGTGACTGTGCAAGTCGTTGTAATCATCGCAAGCAGTTTTTGCGCCGCACTGCCGCTTCTCGATTCCTGTACAAAACGCAGTGTACCGGAAATCAGTACCATTGTGAGAATAATCACAACGGTCAAGCAGTCAAATGATTCCGGATCACTGCCAAACAGTGAGAAGTACGGAAAAATCATATCCGTCACAGCCGATACGATTGCCAAACAAAACAGAATCGCGGTGAACGGATTCACAAATGCGCCAAACAGCTTTGCCGCAAGGGATTTCTGTTTTTCGCGTGTCACTTTATTTTCACCATAGGTCTCGCGGTTTTCCTCAATCGCCTGCGCAGTCAATCCGCGAAGCGTTGCGTCAAACCGTCTTAACACCTCTTTGACCGGATGAGTCGCCGCAAACCGAATGATGCGGCCATGTTCTTCCAACATGAGATTTTTTTCTGTTGCTGCGCGCGTACGCAGTCCTTTGTTCTGATTCATTGAAACATGCCTCCCTGTTTTCAACAAACAAAACAGGGAGCGAAAGACGGATCCCCCCGTTATGTTTGTTTTGTTGCTGCCGATTCGATCGGGGAACTTCAAGGTTAGAACCCGTATCCATCTTTCTCACCTGCCTTTCAAAACAACGATGCTTTAGCGCACTGCGGACGGTTTTCTCTGATACCGTTTGCTTTTCCCAATGTAAAGCACGTCCAAACCGGATACAATCATCCATCCGATCATCGCAAACACAAACAGATGCTGTTTAAAAAACGGCCAGACGCCGCCTGCCAGAAAGATTGCGGCACACAAGAGAATCATCGTGCCGATATTGCGGCAGAGCGGACGAATCAAAATGCGTTCCTTCTCTTCGTTTGACATCTGCTTCCACATCGCAAGGTGAATATGACCTTTTCCGCCATAGAACAAACCACCTGCTGCAAAGAACAACACACCAAACAGCAAACATACAAAATCCATACAGACGACCCTCTTTCCGTTTTTTTATGACACTGTGCCGTCTTTCGGCACATCCTGTCCGCAATATCAGTATAAAAAAATCGCAAGGAAAATCACATGGCGAAACCCTTGCGATTTCCTTGCGATTGCAGCAAGATCCATCAGGAAAGCTGATCGTTCATTTTATACCCAATTCCCCAGATCGTCAGAATGTAGATTGGCGCATCGGGATTCGGTTCAATTTTTTTGCGGAGCTTACGGATAAAGGCCATGATATTGCTGTCGTCAAGCAAATAGTCGCCCGCCCATACCGCTTGATAAATCTGCTCCTTGGTAAACACCTCACCGCGGTTGCGTGCAAGGAAGAGCAAAATGTCAAATTCTTTGGGGGTTAAAAAGATCTCCTCTTTGCCGCGCACCACGCGCCGCGCGCGCGGATCAATCTCCAATTCGCCGCAGTGAATGATATCCTCCGCCGGATACGTCTCCTGCGGCGATTCGGAAAGCTCAATCATCAGCGACGTGTTCTCTTTGGTGAGCAAACTGCACAGCGCATCCAAAAAGTCTGAATCCGACGAGACCGAAGGCGGCATCGTTTTCATGCGGTCTACAAGCCACTTTGCCAAGGAGGGGTCCATGCTGACAAATCCAATTTTCTTTTTCATCCGGACATCCTCCTTTCAAAGCAGGCTGCGATGACGCTTGACATAGATCGCCTTGACCATCGTAACAAGCAGCAGATAAAATAAAACGATTCCTACAAGAAATACAAAGTAGACCCCCGGCATCGGACAAAGTCCCATCAGCCTACCGATCGGTGTCATTGTGAGCAGCGTAAACGCAAAAATGCCAAGTCCTGTAACAAGCACCACAGGCAAAGAAGGTCTGCTCTGGATAAACGGCAATTTTTTCGTTCGCAGCAAATGCAGAATGGAAACCTGCGTCCACATAGACTCCAAAAACCACCCGGTCTGAAACAGTGCGATAAAGGTGACCTGACTTTCCGGCGTCAGCGCGGAAAACGGACCGCCGCAGACAGCGGGACACAGAATGAAAAACAAAAATGCAAATGTCAGCAAATCAAACACAGAGCTGATTGGTCCGAATGTTAGCATAAATCGTCCAAGTGTCCTTCCCGACCAATCGAGCGGCTTTTCATACAAAGCCTCGTCCACATGGTCCCATGGAAGCACCAAGCACAGAATGTCATACAGCAAATTTAAAAGCAGCAGCTGTACCGATGTCATTGGGAAAAACGGCAGCAAAATGCTTGCGATCACGACGGCGCAAATGTTGCCGAAATTGGAGGACGCCGTGATTTTTACGTATTTGAGCATATTGGCAAATGCCTTTCTGCCCTCCAAAATGCCCGCCTCGAGCACGTTTAAATCCTTCTTTAACAGAATCACGTCAGCGCTTTCATTGAGCGATTCTGTCGCGGTATCCACGGAAATGCCGACATCCGCCTGCATGACAGCCGGCAAATCGTTCATTCCGTCGCCCAAAAAGCCGACCGTATGCCCGTTCTCCTGCAAAATCTGTACGATCTGCGCTTTTTGCTTTGGAGAAAGCGCTGCGAACACGGTCGTTTTCTCGATCCGAACCGGCGCTTCATTTTCTGTCAGTGTGTCAAGTTCCGCACCGGTCAGCACAAACGACGTGTCCATTCCAAGCCGCCGGCACACCGATACTGCCGCATCCTTCTGATCGCCGGTCAGCACCTTGACATTCACATGGAGATTGACAAGCGCCTGGATCGCACTCGCCGCACTCTGTTTGGGCGCGTCGAAAAACGCCAGATACCCGAGCAAAACGAGGCCCTGCTCATCCGCTGGCGTCACCGTATCGGTATCCATCTCACGATATGCCACCGCCAGTACCTTCATCCCGTCCTCGAGCATCTCGTCGATGACATCATGCACCTGTTTGCGTGCATCCGCGCCGATTGGCTGGCGCTGTCCACGGTATTCGATCTCACTGCACCGTGAAAGCACCTCATCCACACTGCCCTTTACCACAAGACGCCGCCCTTCCTCAGATGAAAGCAGCACGCTCACAAACTTTCGGTTATAGTCAAACGGAAGCTCATCCAGTTTTTGATGACGCGCGATCAGTTCGGAAAAATACGATTCTTTCCCAGGCATTGTCCGGTATTTTAAGACAGCAGAATCAAGATGATTATACACACCGGTATGATACACACTGTTGAGCAGCGCACAGTCGAGCACCTGCTGACTCTCATTTCCTAAAATATCGGTATAATATTCAAGCACAACCTCATCGCCGGTGAGCGTTCCCGTCTTATCGACGCACAACACGTCCATACTGCCGAATTCCTGCATCGCGTTGATATTTTTAACGATCGTCTGCTTTCGCCCCATATTCGCACTGCCTTTTGCGAGGCAGGCGTTTATGACCATCGGCAGAAGTTCCGGTGTCAGTCCGACCGCTACGGACAGCGCAAACAAAAACGATTCAATCCAATCCCCTTTGGTCACACCGCACGCAACGAATACCACCGGCACAAGAATTGCCATAAACCGGATGAGTACCAACGCAATCGAATTGGCGCCGCGGTCAAATCCGTTTTTATGGGCTCTCGCAGTTCCCGCTGCCGTTCCATAGACGGTATCCTCTCCGACTGCGAGTACAATTCCCTCGCCGACGCCGCCCGCCACGGTCGTTCCCATAAACACAGTATTGTGAAATTCTGAAAGCGATGCCGGAACCTTTTGAAGGGTATTCGCTGTCTTTTCCATCACGCCGCTTTCACCGGTAATCACCGACTGCGACACAAACAAATCATTTGCAGAAACGAGCCGGATATCTGCCGGAACACGGTCACCCGCCTGCAGCAGCACACGATCTCCCACGACCAGTGCATCCGAACTAACTTCCTCTGCAATGCCGTTTCGGATTACCTGCACCCGGTCGTGTATCAGCCGCGTCAATCGATCGGCAACCCGTTTCGATCGGATTTCCTGAACAAATCGAACGCCGCCGCTCACCAAAAGCATGAGCGTAATAATCGATACTGTCGTAAAATTTCTGCGTACATGCGAAACGAGAAACACGTCGGTAATCAGCGAAATGACCGCCAAAACAAACAGTGTAATCGAAAACGGGTTAATGAATGCGCGGCGCAGCCGGTAAAGCAGTGTGTCGTGTGTGTTTCCCATCACTCGATTTTCACCATAGCGCGCACGGTTTTTCTCCACCTGCTCTGCATCCAGTCCGGTATCTGTCGTAAAAAGCGCTTCTTCAATGGCCGCAGGTTCCGTCACGGAAAACTGTCGGACACGTTCATGGATTGAATGGAATTGTTTCATTCACGATTCCTCCGTCAGGGGTCTGTGCGGCAGTTAAACACATGTCTTTGCAAAATCGCGCGTGTGAAAAAAGGGAAGCTGCTGCCGCTGCAACTCCCCTTTTTCTCTCTTTGATGCTATTATAAATCGAACCGGCTAAAAACGCAAGCTATGTCATAGTCAAAACCTCCGGCTAAGCCGGAGGCTTGATTAGCCCTAGAAGGGCATTTTACAGACAATCCCCCTAAAGGGGGCCTGAAAAGGTCTGCCACCTGCATTACTTTCTCAGGCCACCCCTTAAGG
>CALXAM010000046.1 GCA_944386285.1 uncultured Clostridia bacterium
AACAGCCGCTTTCAGCGGCTGCCTGTAGTAGTGATGCGATGACAAACTCTCAGTACCCCTTCCAGGGGTCAGCAAGTACTGACCCCTCTGGGGTCTGAGCAAACCACTAGTTTACTAGTGGTTTTGATTATGAAGAGGATTTCATTTGCATGCAGCGCATAGGCTGGCGGCAGTATATTTTTCATTGAAGACATCGTTGTTTTTGCATATTTCCCATAATTTTTCGCGGTTTTCTTCCGACAAATTCTACCTTTTACAAGCAAAAAAACGCTTACGAAGCGGTTCTGCGATGTGATATAATGCAATCAATGAAGAACAGTCGCAGTGAAAAATAAGTAGCGAGACGTAAGTTTTGCTGCTTATTTTTTTGTGCTTGCGAAAGGCTTCGATTAAAATATTGAAAAGAGGAACAAACATGCCGAAAACAAAATTTCAAAATGTTATTTTTACGCTGATCATGGCTGCAATCATGGTGTACGGAATGATTGTCTACAATGTGGCGTTGAATACAGGCGGGGTAACGAATCAGACGTTTTTGCTGGCACTTCATGAAATGCCGATCATGTTTCCGATCGCATTTATTTTAGAGTTTTTTGTCGTTGAGAAATTGGCAACACGGTTGGCGTTTACGTTTATGCGTCCGACTGATCGTCCGCAGCTTATCACCTATGCCATTTCGCTGATGATTGTCTGCATTATGTGTCCGGTGATGAGTTTGATTGCGACACTGCTGTTTAAACCGATCAGCTTTGGTACATGGGTTCAGACGTTTGCATGCAATCTGCCGATGGCATTGTTGTGGCAGATGCTTTACTGCGGACCGCTGACACGGTTGATTTTCCGCACTTTATTCCGCAAACAGCTTGCCAAAGAGCTACAGAAAACCGCTGCATAACGAGAAATTTTCCTTTATCGATAGACTGTACAGAGACCCAAATATCCGGATTTGCCTTTCATCCTCGGTTTTGGTTTAACAGCGAGATCATTTACCGCACACTGCGTTTTGGCAGTGTGCGGTACGGCAGTGGTGGTACAGTCTGTAAACAACCGCACGTTTTTGCTTGATGGGAAAAGCCTATCTGCGAAATGAACGCAGATAGGCTTTTTTATTTGTGCAAACACAATAATATCACTTTATGCACAAAGGCGGACCTGATGGTGAAGCAGGCGCAGCAATGCGTTATTTAAGTCAGCGCTACAGTATGCCGAGCGCGAAAGTAAAAGGGTTACTGACCGATATCGGTACAGAAGGGTCACAATGAAACATGATTGATTTTGATAGGAAAACGCATTCGTGTAGTTTGGTTGGTTCGATTGCGCTTAGAGATCCCTAAAACTTGTTTGCAGATACGTCCATTTGGTAGGCAGCCATTTTAAATGCACTTCTATGTACCGGCTTTTGTATGCAGTGATATGATCCAAAAGATTGCCGTAGAAATTTTCCGAAACGGTTTCTCCGCTGAGAATCGTTTTTACCGCTGTACAGATATTTTCTTTTCGTGTGATCGCGTCAAACGGCGTGTTTTCCTGCAAGGTTATTTTCGCTATGTGTTCTGTAAGTTCATTGATGCGGCGGTCATATTCTGCGTTGATCAGGATCATGTCATCCTTAGAAATGACTTTGGTGAAAAAAGCGTCGAGCACGTGTTTTTTCTTCTCCTTGATCTGTGAAAGTTCCTGTTTCATTCGTTCGGCGCTTAACTGACTGGTTTGTCTGGAATCTTCAATCACTTTCAGTACAATGGAGGTGATCTCACGGAAGACGGCCTGTGTATCAAGATGGAGCATTTTCACCGATCGCCGAATCATCTCAATTCCAATCTCATCCCGCAGCTGATAGCCAACGTCACAGCCGATTGTATTGCCGGTAAAATCCATGTGCCGTTTTCCCATTGTTACGGCAGTCCTGCACCGCCAAACCCGATAACGATGTCCATTTTTTTGTTTGCGGCTGCGGGAAACAAAGTGCTGACCGCATTCGCCGCATTCGATTTTTCCTGACAGCGGATAGCGATTCCCATGGCCGGAGCCATACGTTCCGTCGATATCGCGACGGGCAATTTCGCGCTGTGCCTCTTCCCACAGCTTTCTATCGATAATGGGAGTGTGATGATCTTTAAGAAAGATAAACGGTTCTTCGCCTCGGTTGTATTGTTTTTGATGGGTGAGATAATCGAGCGTAATGGTTTTTTTCTGTTTGAGATCACCGCAGTATTTTTCGTTGCGGAGAATTTTGAGAATGACGGTGTTTCGCCAGTTTGTACTGCCGGTGAGTGTTTTGCATCCGGCTTCCCGCAGTTCCCGTGCAATGACGGTCGTACCTTTGTGCTCGGATACATACTTATGAAAAATCAGCCGAACAATATAAGCGCCCTGCGGATTGATTGTCATTTTCCCGTTTTTGATGTCATATCCAAGCATGGAACGACCGAATACGACGCCTTGCTCCATGCGACGGGTTTGTCCCCATTTGACACGGGAGGAGGTTTTGCGGCTTTCCTCCTGTGCAATGCTTCCCATGATGGAAAGGCGAAGCTCTGCATCCGGCTCTAACGTGTTGATTCCGTCGTTCATAAATTGCACGCCGATTCCTAAGTGCCGCAAATCTCTGGTGTAGGAAATGGTGTCTAAAATATTACGGGAAAAACGGCTGACCTCTTTGGTGAGAATCAAGTCGAACCGGTGAAGCTTCGCATCATGAATCATACGGTGAAAGGCTGTGCGCTTTTTGGTATTGGTTCCGGTAATCCCTTCATCCGCATAAATCTGATACAGTTCCCAGTCCGGCTGCCGTTGAATGTATTCATAAAAATACCGCTGCTGACTTTCAAAAGAATTTGACTGATCTTCTTTGTCGGTCGATACGCGGCAGTAGGCTGCGACTTTCATGCGTTCATCGCTCCTTATTTTCTTTGTAACGGAGGGCCTGCTTAAAAGATGAAAAATAGGGGGAAGGCATTCGTGCGTTTCAAGTTTGATGGTTTAGCATCTCTAAACAGCGCTGATACTGCGCTTCATTTAAGATGTTTTGTTCTTTGAGTGCGAGTAAGACTGACTGCTCATACAGCCGGTAAAATTCCGGTGTAGTTGTTTTGCTGATTGTGATTTCTTCACTGCATTCTAAAAATATTGCTTCCTTTTTCATCAGCTGCACCTCCCTTGCTATGTTTATGAGGAGGAGCTGCGCATTTTGCCTGTCCGGCAGTTTTCCGGATGCTGTCTTTTATGAATCTCTGTGTGATTGAAACATTTCAGAGAATGTGATATAGTTTATTTTATACTGTTGTTGTCTTGTTGGAAGGCAGGGCACACAACAGAACGTATCAAAACGTGATTTTCTGTGATGAATGATTTTATGAGAGAATTGAAGGGATAGAAACAATGATAAAAATACTTTTCGTGTGCCACGGCAATATCTGTCGGAGTCCGATGGCGGCGTATGTGATGAAGCATTTGGTTCAACAGGCGGGGTTAGAAGATCAGTTTGAGATTGCCTCTGCGGCAACCAGTACGGAAGAACTGGGCAATCCCGTTTATCCGCCGGCGAGAAGAAAACTGGCTGAGCATGGGATATCCTGTCAAGGACACGCGGCTCGCCAGCTTCAGAAACGTGACTATACACACTATGATTTGCTGATTGGAATGGATAACGCAAATATCCGAAATATGAACCGGATCTGCGGCGGAGATCCCGATCAAAAAATCCACCTGCTGATGGATTATACCGCTCGGTCAGGCCAAGAGGTGGCAGATCCATGGTACACCGGAGACTTTGAAGCAACTTGGCGCGATGTTTTATCAGGATGTCAGGGGTTGTTGAACGCTGTAAAGGCATAACCAGCAAAAGCGATTCGCAAAGCAGTTTCACACGCATGAAACTGTCTGAACATCAAATAAACGCGAAAGAAACGGAGGAAAGACGATGCTTGCCTATACATACATCGAACGCGGGAGATTTGAACTGATTGAAAAACCGAAACCGGTACTGGTAGACGACCGGGACGCTATTGTGAAAGTCACATTAGCCAGTATTTGCTCGAGTGATCTGCATATTAAGCATGGCAGCGTTCCGCGTGCTGTGCCCGGTATTACGGTGGGGCATGAGTTAGTAGGCATCGTAGAGCAGGTTGGCGGCGCAGTGACCAATGTGAAACCGGGAGACCGGGTAACGGTGAATGTGGAGACATTTTGTGGTGAATGTTTTTTCTGTCAGCATGGCTGGGTCAATAACTGCACCGATCAAAACGGCGGCTGGGCATTGGGATGCCGCATTGATGGCGGACAGGCAGAATATATTCGCGTTCCGTATGCAGACCAGGGACTGGACAAAATCCCTGACTCGGTGACGGACTTACAGGCATTGCTGGTAGGTGATGTGCTGGCGACCGGCTATTGGGCAGCACAGATTTCTGAAATTAAAGAAGAAGATACCGTGCTAATTATCGGTGCTGGTCCAACGGGATTGTGTACGCTTCAGTGCGTGCGGCTGCATCATCCGAAGCGGGTGATTGTCTGTGATGTTGACGAGAATCGTCTTGCTTTTGTCCGTAAACTCGATAAAGACGTACTGACAACTCGTCCGGATCATCTCAAAGAATTTGTACTTGCCAACAGTGACCACGGCGGAGCCGATGTCGTGATGGAGGTCGCGGGAAGTGGCGATACATTCCGCATGGCTTGGGATTGTGCCCGGCCGAATGCGATCGTTACAGTGGTAGCGCTCTATGACGGGCCACAGACACTGCCTTTGCCGGATATGTACGGAAAGAATTTGATTTTTAAAACCGGCGGCGTGGATGGCTGTAACTGTAAGGAAACGCTTCGGCTCATTGCAGAGGGAAAACTCGATACGACACCGCTTATTACGCATACGTATTCGTTGAAGAATATTGCCGAGGCTTATGATCTGTTTGAGAATAAACGGGATGGCGTCATCAAAGTGGCAATCACATTCGATGAATAGGAAAAAGAGAATCGGAATTTTTTTGTCTGTAATGAACACAGAATACAAAAAGGATCACGTGAAAAACGTGATTGCACCTGTAAAATGAAAGTAGACACTCACAAAAGTGTGGGTGTCTACTTTTTTCGTAGTAAAATAAGAGAAAAAGGAGGAATAGGAATGGGAAAGAAAGGGACACCACATCGGAAGTGGAGCAA
>CALXAM010000047.1 GCA_944386285.1 uncultured Clostridia bacterium
GAAAAGTGTCTGTCTGGCGTGGGACAGCCCCTTTCCAGCGTCAGCGGTCGCAAAAGGTATAACACACTAGACTTTGCAAGCAAAATCGTGTGCCAACAGGGATGCTTCTCGCCCCTATTGGAAACCCAGAGCCGAGGGATTGCATCCCTCTGGACACCTGCATATTTTCTTCGCAAATGGTACTCACATTGAAAAAACTGCGTTTTCTCATGTCCGTACATTTCTCAAAAAATGGCATAGCACACGATTTTTGTTTTGCATGAAGTATGCCAAAAAACCAATCTGTGCTGTGAAGTGCGATGAGAAATTTTCGCGTTTGCCAACCCAACATTTTACATCGTCACACTACTGCGGCAGGAATCCCAAAAAACAATATGTTCCTCTTGCTGTTTGCAAAGATTCTCGCAAAGATCCTCGAAATTTCATCAAATTCTATTGACTTGCAAGAAAGAGTGTGATATAATTAATAAAATTTTTTTGAAAGGACTACGACAATGGCAGTTAAGAATTTCGTTCTCAACACTAATACTGTCCCTATGCACGGCGTAGATACTATTTATTGGTATCGGTCGGGCTTGTATTGTCGTACCCAAATTTCAGTATAACCTTTTTGTAGGATTATTGGATATTAGGATACTTACGGTGCAAGTCGAAGTGATTTTCGATTTGCACCGTTTTTTATACATTCTTATAGGAGGTTCCAAGATGGAAACAAAAGATTATTTGACAAATTATTATGAGAGGTATGACGAGAACGGTCGTCTGATCTCAAAGCACGGCATGATCGAATACATCACCACTATGAAGTATGTGAAAAAGTATCTTCAACCGGGCATGAGAATTTTAGAAATCGGAGCCGCAACTGGTCGCTATAGTCATGCTCTGGCTCAAAAGGGTTATTGTGTGGATGCGGTGGAACTCGTTGAACACAACATTGAAATTTTTAAGCAGAACACTACTCCCGGCGAAACAGTTACCATCACCCAAGGCAATGCTATGGATTTGTCTATGTTTGAGGATGATACCTATGACATCACTCTGCTGCTCGGTCCTATGTATCACCTTTTCACTACAGAAGATAAACTGAAAGCTTTGTCTGAAGCAATCAGAGTTACAAAGAAAAATGGTGTTGTTTTTGCCGCTTACTGTATGGGTGATGCAAGCGTTTTGTCGTATGGTTTTATTCGTGGCGAGATCTATAATATCATCGAGAAATGTATGCTCAATACAGAAACCTTTGACACTTTCTCTAATCCGTGGGATATTTTTGAGCTTCATAGAAAAGAAGATATTGATAAACTTCGCTCCGAATTTAATGTAACACAGCTTCATTTCGTTGCCTCCGATGGCTATACGAACCACATGAGAGAAACGGTAGATAACATGGATGACCGAATGTATGAGATTTATGTGAAGTACCATCTTGCCGTCTGTGAGAGACCGGATATGGTGGGCTACTCGCATCATACGCTTGATATTTTTAGAAAGGAATAGAGTTATGAGTATATCAATTAAAATAACGAACACCTCGGAAGCCGAGGAATTATCACAAATACAGAAAGCAGCTTTTAAGCCGTTGTACGAAAAATTCCATGATGCAGGAAACCCGTTTCTCAGAGGTTCGGAAGATATTCTTCGCAGGTTGAACAAATCTTACCGTCATTTTACTATTCTGCTTGATGGAAAAATTATTGGAGGTATCTTCTACCGTTTGTGCGGAAAAAGGGTTCCCGGCTATGAGATGGGGGGAGGCGACTACTACCTTCAACGTGTTTACATTCATCCGGACTATCAAAATAAAGGAATTGCGAGAGAGGCAATTTTGCTCTGTGAAAAAGAGTTTGCTGATGCGAAATTCTATTACGTTGACTTCCCGGAAGTCATGGAAAAGAACCGCAAATGCTATCAGAGTGCCGGTTACTGCGACACAGGAGAACGAATCATCATGGAGGGCGCACCGGCTTTGGCAATGTTCAAAAAGGCAGTAAGCGAAACATTCGATCCGGCGGGTGTTTCCTTGCCGATGATTTATGAGGTTGAGCAGAACGAGCTACAAGAGTGCCTGGATGTTATTCATCAGAGCTTCCGGACTGTGGCAGATCAGTTTGGATTGACGAAAGAAAACTGTCCGAAGCATACGAGCTTTATCCCTCTTTCTTTTCTTCAAACGCAGAAGAATTGGGGTTGGAATATGTACGCACTATATGCCGGCAAGAAAATTATCGGATATATGTCGCTCTCTAAAGAAAGCGACGATGCCTTTGAGCTTCACAATCTTGCGGTGTTACCGGAGTATAGACACAATGGCTTTGGCAAATTACTTCTCGATCATGCAAAGGATGTAGTGAAAGCATTGGGCGGTAATGTAATAAAAATCGGTATTATCGAAGAAAGTACCGTTTTGAAGAATTGGTACATAGCGAATGGATTTGTTCATACCGAAACAAAGAAGTTTGACCATCTTCCATTTACAAGCGGGTACTTAGAAAGGAGCGTGTAACATCATGCAATATGCGATTGAATTGTTTTTTGATGAAGAAATGGAAAAGAAACTTTTCCGTTATGCCGAAAGAATCGCAGAGGAAAAACTCAGCACCAAATATCTTGAATGGAAAACAAGACCTCACATTACATTGGCTTGTTTTAACGATGTTGATGAAAAAGTATGTGTTGAGAGATTGAAACTGTTTGCACAGAAGCAGCAGACATTACCTGCATATATAGGCTCTTTGGGAATGTTTACCGATACAAAAACAATTTTTGCTTCTCCTATTATGACAAGCTCCATGTATCAGATTCAAAGAGAAATACATGATTGTCTGTGTGATTTTGATACACGAGGATGGGAATGGTATTTGCCGAATCGTTGGGTTCCGCATTGTGGAATTGCTCTGATGAAAGAGGATGCAGAAGAATCCTTTTACAAAGCCTGCGATTTGGTTTTGCGTGAGTTTGAGAAAATAAACGGAAAATTCGCTTCAATCGGATTGGTCAAAATTTCACTCCCGGTAAAAGAAATTTTTGTTGCCGAGCTGAAAGGAGAATAAAAATGTCAAAGACACTTGTTATTATTTTGGGCCCTCACGCCGTAGGCAAGATGACCGTAGGACAAGAACTCGCCAAGATCACAGACCTACGCTTGTTCCACAATCATATGTCAATCGAGCTGACCCGAAAACTCTTTGCTCACTCGGAAAAAGAATGGAGCGTTTTGAATGAAACCATTCGCAAGACTGTGTTTGAGTTGTTTGCCAAAGGCGATTTTCCGGGATTGATCTTCACCTATATGTGTGCCTTTGATATGCAGAGTGAATTTGATTATCTGCAAAATGTGATCGACCTCTTTAAGTCAAACGACTCAAACTGTTATGTGGTAGAGCTTTGTGCCGATTTTGAAGAACGTCTCGTTCGCAACAAAAGCGAAAACCGCTTACTTCACAAAGAATCCAAGCGCAACCTTGAATGGAGCGAAGCAGAAATGAGAAAGACGAGTGAGAAATATCGCCTTAACTCCTATGACGGAGAAAGCCTACCCTTTGAAAACTATATTAAAATCGACAACACTACTTTAGCTCCGGATGAAGTTGCAAAGATGATCCAGACTCATTTTGCAATCGAAGGACGAAAAGAATGAAAGGAGTATCAAAATGATATTTGAAGATAAACCAATAACCTTAAAAGACGGCAGGACAGCCATATTGAAAAGTCCGTGCGTTGAAGATGCGGAAAAGTTGCTGAACTACATAAAGACATCATGCGGTGAAACTGAATATCTCGCACGTTATCCCGAAGAATGGAACACCACCGTCGAGCAGGAGGAAGCATGGGTAAATCGTCTGCGCTCCTCTCCCGATACCTTGGGAATCACCTGCTATGTTGACGGTGAGGTTGCAGGCAACTGTGAGATCAGCTTTAGAGGTGGCATGAAAACCTCGCACAGAGCAACCATCGCTATTGCTATTCTCAAAGACTACTGGAATCTCGGAATCGGTTCCGCAATGTTTGAGGAGCTTGTTGCTGCAGCACAGAATCGAGGAACTGAGATCATGGAGCTGGAGTTCATCGAGGGCAATGATCGTGCAAGGCACTTATACGAGAAATTCGGTTTTCGTGTGGTTTCCGAAAAGCCCAATGCGTTCAAGCTCAAGGACGGCACTTATCGGAACGAGTTTT
>CALXAM010000048.1 GCA_944386285.1 uncultured Clostridia bacterium
CCCTTAAGGGGTGGCCTGAGAAAGTAATGCAGGTGGCAGACCTTTTCAGGCCCCCTTTAGGGGGATTGTCTGTAAAATGCCCTTCTAGGGCTAATCAAGCCTCCGGCTTAGCCGGAGGTTTTGACTCTATGTATTTCTGCACGCACAATCGACAAACATTTATTTGTTTTGCTATTGACTTTTCTATTTTCGGTGATATAATAACATATGAACAATGATTCATATGATGAGGTGATCAATATGACAGAACAAGATTCTCCCCGCTGTGACTATCTCCATGCACACGACGAACTAGTCGAAGCGGTGAACGAACGGATGCCGGATGAAGAAATTCTATATGATCTGGCAGAACTTTATAAAGTATTCGGCGACAGTACACGAATTAAAATTTTGTATGTATTACTTGAAGCAGAAATGTGCGTTTGCGATATCGCACAACTGTTAAATATGAGCCAATCGGCAATTTCTCATCAGCTGCGCGTATTAAAGCAGTCCAAACTTGTAAAATACCGCCGCGATGGAAAAGCCGTCATGTATTCATTAGCAGACGATCACGTAAAAACAATTATCAGCCAAGGAATGGAACATGTTGAGGAATGAGGAGGATCTTTGATGAAACAGACATTTCGTATGGAAAATCTCGACTGCGCAAACTGTGCAGCCAAAATGGAATCCGCAATCGCCAAAATTGACGGCGTAGAATCAGTATCCATCAGCTTTCTGCTTGAAAAAATCACATTGGAAGCAGATGAATCACGTCTGGAGGAAATTTTAAAGAAGGCACAAAAGGCCTGCAAAAAGGTAGATGCAGACTGCCGCATTGTCTTGTAATAAAGGAGTAGCCCTATGAAGCTGACAAAAAAGCATAAACGTTTGCTTGCACGCATTATCGCCTCTATCGCATTACTTTTCATCGTCATGTTTCTTCCGGTTACCGGTTGGATACGGCTCTGCTTGTTCCTTATCCCCTATTTATTGATCGGATGGGATGTACTGTTCCACGCGCTTCGGAACATCGCGCATGGACAGGTGTTTGATGAAAACTTTTTGATGGCACTCGCTACAATCGGCGCATTCTTTTTGGGTGAATACCCGGAAGGCGTTGCCGTGATGATCTTTAGCCAAGTGGGTGAACTTTTTGAAGAAATTGCTGTAAACCGCTCAAGAAGCTCAATTCGCGCACTGTTAAATATCCGTCCGGAAACTGCAACCGTAAAGCGCAACGGCGAACGGCTTGAAGTTTCCCCTGAAGAAGTAGAAGTCGGCGAAACCATTGTTGTAGCACCCGGTGAACGAATTCCACTAGACGGAACGGTTCTTTCAGGTGAATCACTGGCTGACACTTCTGCACTGACCGGTGAATCGGTTCCACGGATGCTCTCTCCGGGCGACACTGCACTGAGCGGCTGCATCAATCAGACCGCTGTGATTGAAATTGCCGTGACCAAACCATTTACCGAATCGACCGTTTCCAAAATTCTCGAGCTCGTAGAACGTGCAGCTTCCCGAAAAGCCAAAACGGAAACGTTCATCACCCGATTTGCCAAATGGTATACGCCCTGTGTCGTCATCGGTGCGGTATGGCTTGCAATTATACCGCCGCTCATTTTACAGACCGGATTTGCCGAATGGATTCAGCGCGCTTTGATTTTCTTAGTCATTTCGTGTCCATGTGCACTCGTTATCAGTGTCCCGCTTGGATTTTTCGGCGGAATCGGCGCAGCATCCAAACGTGGTATTTTGATTAAAGGCAGCAACTATTTAGAAGCGCTTTCTCGTGCGAAAACCGTGGTGTTTGACAAAACGGGAACCCTTACAAAAGGAAGCTTTTCCGTTTCCAAATGTTTTGCCGCAACCGGATTTACAGAAAGTGAACTTCTCTACTATACAGCTGCCGCAGAATCCTTTTCGTCGCATCCGATTGCACAATCGTTAAAAGCGGCTTGTGCAGACGCTAACAACGCAGCAGTCGAGCAAGCAGCAGAAAAAGCAGGCTTCGGTGTAACCGCACTCGTAGACGGTCATCCTGTCATTGCAGGAACTTCCCGCTTTTTAGCGGAAGCCGGAATTTCCGTCGTTCCAGTAGACGATCCAGGTACCATCGTATATACCGCAGTAGACAAACAATTTATCGGTGCGGTGTTAATCTGTGATGAAGTAAAACCACAGGCAGCACAAGCAATCGCTTCATTAAAGCAGGAAGGCATTTCTAAAACCGCAATGCTGACCGGTGACACTGCTGTCATCGGAAATCAGATCGGCGCACAGCTCGGAATCGACGAAGTTCATGCACAGCTCTTACCCGAGGGAAAAGTTTCTGCATTGGAAACGATCGGTGCTTCCATGTCGGCAGGTACACTGGTTTATACCGGTGACGGAATTAACGACGCTCCCGTATTGGCACGTGCAGATGTCGGCGTAGCAATGGGCGGTCTTGGGTCTGACGCCGCAATCGAAGCGGCAGATGTCGTGATCATGGACGATGATCCTACAAAACTCATCGATTCAATCCGCATTGCCAAACGCACCATGCGAATTGTAAAGCAAAACATTATCTTTGCACTCGGTGTAAAATTCGCCGTATTAGCACTTGGTATTTTCGGTGTGGCAACCATGTGGGAAGCCGTATTTGCCGACGTAGGCGTGTCTGTGATCGCAATTTTAAATGCAATGCGTGCACTTCGGTTCCATAGTCAAAAATAAAGAAAAAAAGCGTTTCCGTATGGAAACGCTTTTTTTATGCTCTTGTTCGGCGCTTTTTTATAATCGGACGATCACTGGAAGACAGCCAAGCACCGACCAGCATAAGGATCAATGCAATGTAGTACGTAATCTGAGGAATCTGATGAAACATGAGCAAAGACAGCGCTGTCCCAATGAATGGCGCGATCGCATAGTAGGCGCTGGCACGTGCCGCACCTAAAATTCTCTGTGCATAGACGTAAAAGAAAATGCTTAACCCGTACGCGACCAATCCAACGCCGAGCACCGCGGGAACACTCCACCATACTGTAACCCGCTCTCCAATCAGCAGCCCGATCAACAGCGAACCGCATCCTGAAAACACGCCTTTTAATAAAACGATTTGCAGCGGATCTTTTGCGGAAAGGTTTCGGGTACAGTTATTTTCAGCACCCCAACACACACATGCGAGCAAGATAAACAAAGAACCAAACGAAAAAGAATAATCGCCGTTTTCTTCAATCGAAAGGACAAGGCAAGACAATGTCGCAAACAGAATCCCCACCCACAAACGCTTGGTAATGCGTTCTTTAAAAATCATCCATGCGATCAGCGCAGTCGCCACAATTTCAAAATTATTTAATAGCGATGCATTCGCCGCAGATGTCATCGTTAGTCCAATCATCAGGAAAATGGGTGCTGCAATATCGAGCACAATCATTGCAATCGTATATGGCAGGTCGGCTTTTGTTAATTTATGTTCCTCTTCACTGATGTGAAATACTTTCCTTATAAGAAACACGCCGCTCATTCCGATTCCAGCGCCTAAATACAAAAAGCCAGCCATCAATGTCGCAGGCATATACGCGAGCAGCAGTTTAGAAAACGGCGCATTGACTGCATACAATGCAGCCGCAAGAACGGCAAGAAAAATCCCCCATCCTCTTTGTGTCTTTAACGATTTCATATGATTTTATCGACTGCATCCATCAAATCCTCGAGCGCTGTTTCATCATTCTCGCGGATCGCATCTACGATATTCGTCCCACTCGCCCCGCACTTCCAGCAGCAGTTCCACCGGCTCCTGTGTAAAATGCTGGTCGTGGTTTTGCTTGGCCCGTTTCAGATTCCGGCTGTAATTCCGCGATACCGTCTTACAAAAGGAATCAAACATCTCGACGATCCGCCGCTTGTACTTTTCGGAGGGAGCATTCATCACCTGTCCCTCCTTTTTGCGGATTCGAGTGCTGGCTGTTTTGCCTCCTCGCACAACCAGAACACATCAAATACCCGCAAACCGGAAAATTTTGAGAAAATATTTTTATTTTATTTTTCGGGCAGCGTTGGAGTCGAGAACCACGACATCTATTTGCCCATTTGCAGCCCCCCTAAACGCAAAAAATCAGGCCGATCTGCCACAAGGCAGACTGGCCCGCTTGGCAAGATCGCCTTGCCTTGTTATGCTCTTTTTTATTTTCGGCGTTTTCAGCGCCTTGCAAAATCTAACCATTGACCAACAGGGCTTATTCGCTCGGCGTACTGCTTTCGCTTTTTGGCACGGAGGTGCCGCTCGTTATTGAAGCTGACTCCCCCTGATCCGGTTCATCCCCACTCGGTTGTGATTCCCCCTGCTGGGATGAGGCGGGGGCGGACTTCTCCGGGATTTCATAATCCGCAAGTGGAATTTTGATTTTCTGCCCGATCTGCAATACGGCATTTCGGTCAATATCGTTGTATGCTGTGATTTTCTCCACGGTTGTACCATACTGCTGGGCGATCTTCCACAACGAATCACCGGATTGTACTGTATAGACGCTTTCGTCCGCCGGAAACTGCTGCGGTTCGGTGGCTTCCGGAGCGGGCTGCGGCGTTTTCGGTTTTTCCCCAATGGTACAGCCGTCTGTGATATCCGCCTCGCCGGAATACTCGCCCCACACGCCGGTGAAGGTATATATTCCGTCCTTTTCGGGAATCAGGGTAAAGGTCAGCGTTTTATCGGGTAATAACTGCTCGGTATAGCGACTCTTGTCGTCGCCCTCGACCATGCAGTAACCACCAAATTCAGCCGCCGTACCGCTGGCGGTCAGGGTGACGGTATAGGCTTGTCCGGCCTGTAGCGGCTTGCCTGGGGCAATCGGTGTGCCGTCCTCGGTTGTGAGCGCGGCGGATATATCAAAATTCGCGGCTGCGATTGTCTGCGGCTGGGTTTGAACGCTGGCGGTAAACCACGCCCAGGTGGAACCGGCAAGGCAGACCATACAGAGCGCGATTCCCACGGCAGAGGGCATAAGCAGCCGCAGGATATTTTCATCGGTTGGCTTGCTGTGCTTCGGTATATAGAATATGCGTTTCAACCATCGTTTCAAAGCGGCTGGCCTCCTTTCATCCTTCACTTTCGGCAATCAAAAGGCACGAACAGTCCGGCTCATGCCCTTTGATTGCCCCTCCACCCGAAGGTGGAGAGGACTTGATAAAATTAGTGAATAGCGGTAAGGTTCGTTGCTTCTGCAACGGTCGCACCCTTCTTCATGCACTTGGTAGTATCCGTGCTGTTGAACTTGTTGCCGGAAGAAGTGATCTTATCATTGACATCAAAAGATGTACCATAATAACCGATATACGGTGCCTTAATGTCATTGTTGCTGATCGTGTAGGTCACATTGGCGTTGGTCGCCGCATCATGGAACCAGAACGCGTTACCGGCATTTACATCCACCTTGTTTCCGGTCACAACGAAGGACTTGCCGTCCGTCAGCTGAATAGCACCACGATCCGGCTCGCTGACGGTGCTGCGGATAGTGTTATTGGTTATAACAAAATCAGCAGTAGCACGCTGCAGGTTGATGCCGCGGGTATAGTTGTTGAAGATGTTGTTGTCCAGCGTAATCGTACCGCCCTTACCCTGCGACATGAATGCATACTGCGTGTCGGCGGGAGCGTTGAATGTGCAGTTCTTGATGGTCATGTTCACATCGAAGTTCTGGTAGCTGTAAAGATTACCATTGAATGTGCAGCCGTCGAACTCATAGGTGGTCGGATACAGGGTGCACTGATAGGTAGCGGAGGGCATATACTTGATGCCGTTGAAGGTGATGTTCTTGCACTTGAGGGCGGTGTTGACACTATCCTCAACATTCCACCAGTTGTAAGGCAGAGCAAATGTGCCGTTGACTGCGGTGAGGTCGAGAGCTGCGCTGCTGTTGCCGCCGACAATGTTGATCTCCGTGATATGACGGCCCTCGCCAAAGCGGTTGGCTGCGCGCCCGAAGGAGAACATGCGGGTGTCGGTCACTTTCTGATTGCCGTAGATCGTCCATGTGATCTTACCGCCATCAGTGAAGAACGCATTGAAGGCCTCTTCGCTCAGCGGCTGCTCAGCAAGGCCGCTGTTTGCAACCAGCATAGCCTTGACAGCTTCATACGCGTCCT
>CALXAM010000049.1 GCA_944386285.1 uncultured Clostridia bacterium
CAATCACGAGCGTATCCAAAGCAAAACAGGAGTGGCGCCGCTGACGCTGCGCCACTCCTGCTAAAACCTAATATTCCCGCACAGGGGGCTCTTTTTGTGCTGTCTGCACAATCTGGGGCGGTTCATCGATCGTTTTGAATCACAGGGCATTTTTTCTTTCCATATGAAAATCAATCTGTCTGAATCGATACCTTTGTTGTAAAATCAAGGCCGCATGGAAACACGCGCGGCATACACAGCGCAGCGCATTCCTGTGCACGAATCGATGCCTCAAACGCCTGGGGATATCGACGATACAAATCCGCAAAATTGACACCGATCCGCCGCCGCTGTTCCTTGTCGATCGCACCTAAAATCTGTGCACCGCGTTCGTTTAACGCCAACACGCGAAACGCCGACACCGAATCGGCACGCTCCTTTTGTGTAATAGAAAGTGCGGTACAGCACGCGATCCGGCGAATCCGCGCATGGGGATACCGCTTCGTTTTTACCTGATCGTAAAACGCCGAAAGCGTATCAGCCTCACGGATTGCCCGATACAGCCGGTGCTCGAGCCCTTCCGTCACATCCCAGCCCGCTGCCCAATCGGAAAGCGTCCGTTCCCGCAGCACGCCGAGCAGATACCGTTCACCGTTTTTCATGCGAATGGGCGCACGTTTTTCACAAATCGCCTGCTGATACAGCCGCAGGGCTTTATTTGGCACATAGCGGGAAAGGTGTTCTTCTTCGAAATGCGCCCGCAGATAGGAAGCGCTCGCAAATTCCCCTTCGGCGACAGTGCTGTCGTGCGAAGCGCCGGCACGTTTGACCGCCAGCCATTCAAAGGAGGCAGACAGCCGTTTTGCCGCGCGCAGATAGGAAAGCGCCAGCAAATCATTGGGATTTGCAAAACACGGCGTTTTTGAAAACACATGCTCAAAGGCGGCCTGCCGCGCACGCGGATAGGACATTCCCTTTTTTAAATACGGAACAAACGCACCGTCCCGCTCGAGCTGCTCGAGTTTATCGAGTTCATTCTGAAGCGTGAATAGATCGCCGGATTCACTTCCGAACCCAATCATCGATACCCCGCAGAACTGCAATGCTGAGATTGCGCCGAACGCAAAATCAGGCGCGGATGAAAGCGCAAACGGCGCCGGCAATTCAATGACAAGATCGGCTCCGCCGAAAACGGCCGCCTGCGCGCGCGTCCATTTATCAAGAATTGCAGGCTCTCCCCGCTGCACAAATGCGCCGCTCATCACCGCGACGATATGTGTTGCACCTGCACGCCGCATTTGCGCAAGCTGATAGGCATGACCGTTATGAAACGGATTATACTCTGCAACAACCCCTGCAATGTTCAAGACCGCGCACCTCCTTTTCGCTGTTTTTCCTCTATTTTCGTGAAAGAAATCAATTACCACTTGAAATTTTTCTGCTAACGTAATAATATAGAATGTGGATATTCTTTGTCAATGATTCAAATAAAATTTTTGGAAGGATGAATAGCATGAAAATCCTCGTGATCAATGCCGGCAGCTCTTCTTTAAAGTATCAGTTGATCGATATGACCGATGAGCACGTCATCGCAAAAGGAAACTGCGAGCGTATCGGTGCCGGCGGCAAAATCACTCATAAAACAAACGACAAAACCGTCGCATATGAGGTTGATTTCCCGACCCATAAAGAGGCGTTTTTGGAAGTTGTCAAAGTTCTCACCAGCGGCGAAGGCAAAGTGATTGACGACGTCAGCGAGATCGGCGCTGTCGGCCACCGCGTTCTGCACGGCGGCGAATTCTATAAAGTGTCCACCCTCATCACTGAGGAAGTTGTTAAAACAATCGAAGATTTGAGCGAGTTAGGTCCGCTTCACAACCCGCCGCAGGCAGCAGCAATCCGTGCTTGCCGCAGTGTATTCGGTGAAAATGTTCCGATGGTTGCAGTGTTCGACACCTCGTTCCACCAGACCATGCCGGAAAAATCGTATATGTTCGGTATTCCGTATGAGTACTATGAGAAATACCACATCCGCCGTTACGGCTTCCACGGTACAAGCCATCGTTATGTCAGCGGTCATTACCTTGACATGATCGGCAAAAAAGAAGGTACAAAAGTAGTTGTCTGCCACTTAGGCAACGGCTCTTCGATCACAGCGGTCAAAGACGGCAAATGTATGGATACTTCCATGGGCTTTACACCGCTTGACGGCATCATCATGGGCACCCGCTCGGGCGGCATTGACCCGTCGGTCATGACCTACCTGATGAACAAAGAGAACCTCACACCGGACGAGATGGGCGATATCCTCAACAAGAAATCCGGTTTCTTGGGAATCTCCGGTCTTTCCTCGGACGCACGTGACCTTGTAAACGCTTCCCACGAGGGCAACCACCGTGCACGCCTTGCCTGCGAGATCGTTCGTTATCAGATCAAAAAATTCATCGGTGCATACGCTGCTGCAATGGGCGGCATTGATGCAGTGCTGTTCACCGGCGGCATCGGCGAAAACTCCGGCGAGCTCCGCGCTGAAGTATGCGAAGGACTTGAATTCATGGGAATTGAATTAGATCCGGTCGAAAACGAAAAACGCACCGGTGATGACCATAAGATTTCCAAAGAAGGAACTCCGGTCGAAGTTTGGGTCATTCCGACCAACGAAGAACTTGCAATCGCACAGGATACCAAAGCAATCGTTGAGGCTTCCTGCTAATTGCAATCTTGAAATGTTAATGTTTAAAAAGTCCGCCAAAAGCGGACTTTTTTACTGAGCCCCTTGGAGAAAAAAGAAGACATGATGCAAAAACACTTTCAGACCTTAGAAACACAGCTACGGCAAAACGAATTTTTATACCGTCAGGCGTGTGAGGTGTTCGGCGGTACACCGCGTGTATTCCGGCACTACGATCCCTCAAACGAGATGAGTATTGATATTCTGACAGAGCAGGATGTGCCGCAGGAACAAACCGTATCATGCGCCACGCTTGGCATGATGCACTATCCGGTCGGACTGCGGGAAGGCGGAAAGCCGCTTCGGTTTGAACTTGCCGGCGCATGCAAAGGTCCGAACGAAAATTTTCCTGACCTGTTAAGCCGCTGCGCAATCGCTGTTATGGGGACAAAAATCCGCTGCTTTGACGGCGCGGTGTTCCCGGATATTGTCCGCACGTATATTCCCGAAAGCCGTTTGCCGCACATTCTGCTTACGGAGTATTCCTTTTGGTCCGCACCGCTCGAAGCAGTCGCATTTGAGCCGTTTAATGTACGCTGGCTGACTGCGATTTTCCTTTCCGACAGTGAATCGGACTTCTGTGCACAGCATGGTGTGACACACTTGCTTGCACGTCTGAATGAAGCAAACGCCGATCTTTGTGATCCGCTGCGCAGCTCTGTGTTGTGAAATTTGTTTGATCAAGAAAACGCTTCCGTATCAATGTACGGAAGCGTTTTTTCATCTTTGTTTATACTGTATCGAACCAACGTTAAAAAACTATCTTATGCTGCGCCTTCGGGGAGAATGTTCTCCTCTTCCTCCATGGAAAGCGAAACCGTTTCTTTGAGTGCTTCTATCGAATCTCTCGAAAAATCCTTCGACTGCACACGGAAATAAGCTTCTGCCGACGCTACATCCGAAGTTCCTTGTGTCACAGTCACACGAACCAAATTCTGATCTTCGGGTGAGAATGCAAAGATTGCCGTATGACCGTCTGAAAAACGATACCGAAGTCCTGTAACTCCGCCCAAATACGTTTCAAATGTCTCTTTCGCTTCATCCTCTGCGACCTGTGTTCCCGACAATGTCTCAAACGCATCGGTAAAGGTGCGCAGTTCCTCATCAGACAGCTCGCCGTTCTTTTTGTCAACAATCAACGTAATGTTCTCGACCGTGGCATCATTCGGATTGGCAAATGAAACGACCGCCGGTTTTGCCGTTAACACAACAACAATCACAATGATAACCGCTACCGCTAAAACAGCGATCACGCCAATCAGGATTCCTTTTTTCTTTGTCATTGTGGTTCCTCCTCTCCGGTTTGTTTGTTCTGTTTGTGTGAGAAAAACGAATTTTCTCTTTTCTACCTTATATTATACGATTTAAGCATAAATTTGTCAATTAAAAAAATAAAATAAGTAATTATTTGTTGATTCTTTTTATATTTTTTCACGATATTGATATAAAAAGAAAGCCGGAGAGAATCATCTCTCCGGTTTTCTTTCATTTTCGGCGAATCAGTCGCCCAAAACTTCGTTGCCACGTCGAAACAAGAGCGAAATGCACCAAATTCCGGCAATCGCAACCAACGTGTAAATGATGCGGGCAAAAATGCTGAGCTGTCCGCCACAGATCCACGCCACTGTATCAAATCCAAAAATACCGATTCCGCCCCAGTTGAGCGCACCGATAATCACAAGGATCAGCGCGATTCGATCAAGCATAATGAAACCTCCAAGCTTTCGTTCCGGAACGGAACAAAGTTTGCATCCCGTTCCGGCTGAGCCGTTTTTCTGAACAGTTTGCAAATATAGTGTTGTCGCTATTTCTTTTTTTATTCTGATATGATAAAATAAAAATAATCAATTTTTTGGAGGGACAACATGGAGAAATATCTTCCGTATATAATTGCGGGCGGCGCAGTGATCCTGCTGATTTTAATTTTGATCGCAATTCGTGCCGTTCGCGAAGCGCACCGCAGAAAGCTCGGTGTGGACGGCGAAAAGAAAGTTGCTGCAAAATTAAAACGCTATGCATCGATCCGCAGCTTCAAGGTCATCAACGACCTCTATCTTCCGCTGTACGATAAAACGACGCAAATCGATCACGTTTTGATCGGATTTTTTGGTTTGATCGTATTTGAAACCAAAAATGTCGGCGGCGAAGTATATGGCGAACCGCGTCAAAAAGAATGGCTGCACATCATGGGGAAAAACCGCTATAAGCTGTATAATCCGCTGATGCAAAATCAAACGCACATTGATTGTATCCGTCATCTTCTCGGAAAAGAAAACATCTACAATGTGCCGATTGAAAGTCTTGTCGTTTTTACAAACCGTAAAGTCGAGCTGTTTATTCCGAAGAAACTTCCGATTTTGAAGTTCAAACGGCTCAATAAATTCCTGCATCAGGAACGTTTTTCCAAAGACAACAATATCGATGTTGATCGGATTTATCATGCCCTGCTAAAATACCAGATCACCGATAAAAAAGTCATTTCACAGCATGTAAAAAATGTAAAACAAATGGCAAAACATCGTCCATAATTTAAAATGATGCAAACAGAAAAAGCGGACCGGAAAGCTCATATTCCGATCCGCTTATTTTTTATCTTTTTTGCTTGACTGATGAGAAAAAATCTGCCACCTCAAAACGCCCCATTCCCATCATATCATATCATCAGGCACTGTGCCGCCTACCATCCTGCGGCACAGTGTTATGACTCAATCGGCAGAAATGTCGCAAGATAATATCCTGCCAGCGTTTCTTCCGGAAAGAGCAGCGCAAACGGAAGCAGATTCACCTCTTTATGCGCATTTACCGCACGTTTTAATAAATCAGCAATCACGCAGACGCGCACTTTTTTATCAAATAATCGCATAGACGAATGAAGTGCCGCAGAATCCATGCGAGCAAACACCGGGCGTTCCACCTCTTTCTGTGCAGCAACCAGCCGCTCATTGAATCGATAGAATGAATAAATCTTCTCATCACAAAGCCCGAATACCTCGCCTGCACATTCGGCGCATGCTCTTAGAAAATCGACATGACGCACACTTGCCTCTCTACGATACTTTTTGGTAAGGAATGTCTGAATCCGTACCCAAAATGCCTCTTCCCGTTTTTTTGGATGCGGCGAAAAATGAAGACCGGCTGCTGCTTCCACTGCTTCAGTCTCAGCAGTACGCCGCCGCCACTGTCTGGCAAACGTTCCTTTTAAAAAGGTAAACGCAATTCCTTCATAAACACCGCAGACTTTCATCGTATCAAGATATCCAAGACGAATATTTCGTGCGGTTGTACGCGGATCAAATACAAGCATAGAGCCTAAATCACGGTACGGATGAATCCGGATCACCTGTTTTGCCTGCTTAACTGTCGGTTTTAACTCAAATGTATTGCCGAGTTCTACCAAAATGAAACGATCTGCGCCGCCGCGCTTTGCAAGTCCTACCGGCAAATTATCACTGTACCCGCCGTCGGCCATCAGACGGCCGTCCACCTCGTGCAGTTTCACCGCCGGAAACACCGCCGAACTTGCCAGAAGATAATCAATGAGCTGCCCTTCCTTCATTTCATCACAAAAAAGCTCCACCGATTTTGCAGCAAACACATCATAGCAAACGATTCCACACCGAATTGCACTTTTGCGCACTGCCTCTTCACTGCAATATTGTTCAATCAGTGAACGCAGCGGTGCCGCACCCATTGCACCCTTTTGCGGATAATCACGCAGCACACGGCGTACCATTTCCGCCTGCTGTTGTTTCGGCGTCTTTGAGGTATCCATCTGAATATCAAACACCATATCGGTGCGGAGTGTACGCCACAGATCCGCCACATCCGAAAATCCTCCCGAAGCGATCACAGCTGCATTGAGCGCACCAACAGATGTACCTGTGACAATATCCACAGGGACATCCAGTTCACTCAGTGCCTGCCAAGCGCCAACCTGATAGGCGCCGCGTGCACCGCCGCCCCCCAACACAAGCGCTGTTTTTCCCATTCTGACCACTCCTTTCTCATCGTTTTCAGTGTATCACACCCATATGCGTTAAGCAAGTATTTGACAATGAACTTTTTATATGATACAGTAAGGTGTACATAGGAATCTTTTTTAGAAAAAAGCCGCAAAACCGCAATTTAGCAGTTGACAACGGCTTATTTCTTATGTATAATAGGTAGGCATAGCGATTGAGGTGAAAGAATGGTTCTGGATTTAAAACAGATATTTGATATTACCGGTGAGAAACAGTCCTTTGACTACTCACTCGATCTTTCAGATTATCCGTTCTATGGTGCAAAGCCGTTTGTCACCCCTGTACACATTGTAGGCGAAGTGCAAAATCGTGCCGGTGTGGTGTACGTATCCTATACCGCACAATTTACATTAAAACTCGCCTGTGACAGATGTCTTTGTGAATTCTTCCGCGACTACGAAAAATCATTTTCGGAGGTTGTTGTTCAAGACGAAAACACCGATCATGATGAATACGCAGTTGCACCTGACAGTATGCTTGATATGGACGCGCTTGCCGTCTCAGACATTGTTCTGGATCTACCATCCAAGCAGCTTTGCGGCGAAGACTGCAAAGGTCTGTGTCCTGTATGCGGAAAGGATTTGAATCACGAGACCTGCCAGTGTCAACAACACGAAATCGATCCAAGACTTAAAGTTTTGGGCGATCTGCTCAAATAGTAGTGCATTGAAGGAGGTGCCAAAATGGCTGTTCCAAAGAGAAAGGTATCGAAAGCAAGACGCGACAAAAGACGTTCTAACGTATGGAAACTCGACGTTCCGGCATTTTCAAAATGTCCGCAGTGCGGCGAGCTGAAAGCACCGCACAAAGTTTGCACAAACTGCGGTTATTACAAAGGCGTTCAGGTGCTGAAAAAAGAAGCGTAATTCGCTTCCCGCTTTTTGGCGGCCGGTTGGCCGTTTTATTGCTTTAATGTTTATTGAAAACTGCCGTCCGCGCAATGTGTGACGGCAGTTTTTCTTTCCATCTGCCAATGAAAAGGAGGCGCGCTTTTATGAGTGTTACAGTATATTCCGTCAGCGAAAAAAGTGTTGCTGCAAAAAAGAAAATTGCATGCGGTGACATTCTGCACACAATCAACGGCAATCCAATCCGCGACGTACTTGATTACGACTTTTATGCAGCGGACAGCCGCATTGTACTGTGTATGACAACCAAGGCCGGAAAAGAACGTACCATTAAAATCAAAAAAGACGAATATGAGGATCTTGGCCTTTCCTTTGAAACCTATCTGATTGACCGTCAGCACACCTGCCGCAACGACTGTATTTTCTGCTTTGTCAACCAGATGCCGCCCGGAATGCGCGATTCCTTATATGTAAAAGACGACGATGACCGTCTTTCCTTTCTGTTCGGCAACTATATCACGTTAACAAACCTCCCGGAAGAAGAGATCGACCGGATTATTAAAATGCACATCAGTCCGATCAACATTTCGGTGCACACCACAAACCGCGAACTGCGATGCAAGATGATGAAAAACCGGTTTGCGGGTACAAGCCTTGATTACCTCGATAAGCTTGCTGCCGCAGGCATTACAATCAACGCACAGCTTGTGCTCTGCCCCGGCATCAACGACGGTGAGGAGCTCTCCCGCACGCTTTCCGATCTTTCCGCGCTGTACCCTGCCGTACAGACGATTGCCTGCGTGCCGGTTGGCCTCACAAAATACCGTGACGGTCTTCCCCACATCGATCCGTACAACGCGCAGACCGCCGGCGAAACGATCGACCGCATCGAATCGTTTGCCTCTGAATTTCTAAAAGAACACGGCACACGTTTGGCCTTCCCCGCCGATGAATTTTTTATCATCGCAAACCGTCCGATCCCGGAGGCTTCCTATTATGAATCGTTCGATCAGCTCGACAACGGCGTCGGTACGATTGCATTGCAGCGGGAAGAATTTCTCACAGCGCTTAACGAAGCGCCCGAAACCATCGCAGATACCAACGTGACAATCGCCACCGGCACAGCCGCACAGCCTTTTTTGCAACAGCTTGTTGACGAAGCGAAAAAGAAATGGCATAATTTAGAGTGTAAGGTTGTCGCCATTCAAAACGACTTTTTTGGGCATACCATTACCGTGGCGGGACTTGTAACCGGAAAGGACTTGCTCTCTCAGCTTGAAAACGTCTCGCTCGGAGATAGGCTTTTACTGCCAAACTGTATGCTTCGGCATGAGCAGGATCGCTTTTTAGATGACGTTTTGCTCTCAGATGTAAAAGCACGCGTCGGCGTTCCGGTACAGCTTGTGTCAAATGACGGCGAAGAACTATTATCTGCACTCATTCATGCATATACAGAAGAATAAAAGGAGAACATTATGGCAAAACCGATTGTTGCAGTTGTCGGACGTCCGAACGTGGGCAAATCGACACTGTTTAATAAATTGATTGGCCAGCGCCTTTCGATTGTTGAAGATACGCCGGGCGTCACACGCGACCGTATCTTTGCCGACTGTGAATGGCTTGGCCATACATTCGTATTGGTTGACACCGGCGGCATTGAACCGAAATCCAACGATGTCATTTTGGCGCAGATGCGCCGTCAGGCGGAGCTTGCAATTCAAAGCGCAGATGTCATCATTTTGGTGGTTGATGTACGTGAAGGTATGACTGCTACAGACAAGGACGTCGCATCCATGCTCCGAAAAAGCGGCAAACCGATCATTGTTGCCGTCAACAAATGTGACAGCATCGGCGAACCGCCGGCTGAATTTTATGAGTTTTATAACTTGGGGCTCGGTGATCTGTACCCGCTCTCTGCGGCACACGGTCACGGCACCGGTGATATCTTAGACGCCGTACTCGAACATCTGCCGGAACACGAAGATCCGGATTACAGCGAAGAATATACAAAAGTCGCTGTCATCGGCAAGCCGAACGCCGGAAAATCGTCGCTGATTAACCGGTTGGCAGGTGAAGAACGCGTGATTGTATCGGACATTGCCGGTACCACACGTGACGCGATCGATACAATCATTGAAAACGAATTCGGCAAATATGTCTTTATCGATACCGCAGGTATCCGCAGAAAATCGAAAGTGCTCGAAAAAATCGAACACTACAGCGTCCTGCGCGCCTATATGGCAGTCGACCGCGCCGATGTGTGCGTCATTATGATCGACGCACTCGAAGGCTTTACGGAGCAGGATTCGAAAATTGCAGGCTATGCGCATGAAGCCGGAAAAGCATGTGTCATTGCCGTCAACAAATGGGATGCAGTCGAAAAAGACGACAAGACCATGATGGAAATGCGCAAGAAACTCGAAAAGGACTTCAGCTTTATGTCGTATGCGCCGATCGTGTTCATCTCGGCACTCACCGGCCAGCGCTTAAACCGGATGTTTGAAACGATCAACGAAGTCAAACAGAGCAACGAAATGCGTATCACAACCGGCCGGTTAAACGACCTGCTCGGCTATTGCACCGCACGTGTACAGCCGCCGTCCGACAAAGGAAAGCGCTTAAAAATTTACTATATGACACAGGCGTCGAACAAACCGCCGGTATTTGTCTGTTTTGTAAACCGCGCGGAATTGTTTCACTTCTCATATCAGCGTTATATTGAAAATCAAATTCGTGAAACATTCGGCTTGACCGGCACACCGATCAAATTTATCATCAAAGAACGCGATACGAAAGATACAAAAGCATAAGGAGAAAAATTCATGGAATGGACGATCACAAGCACTCTCATTTTAGCAGTCGGAATCATCGTGGCATATTTGCTCGGCAGTATCAACTTTGCGATTATTGTCACGCGCCTGTTTAAAAAAGGTGATATCCGCGACTATGGCAGCGGAAACGCAGGCATGACAAATGTACTGCGTACCGTCGGAAAAACGGCAGCGCTTCTCACACTGATCGGTGACTTTTCAAAAGGCATTCTGTCGGTTCTGTTTGTACGGCTGCTGATTTTGCTGTTCCATATTCCAACGGATATTTCTGCACTTGTGATTTTCGATTATCTCGTTGCGTTTGCCGCATTGATTGGTCATCTGTTCCCTGTATTTTACGGTTTTAAAGGCGGCAAAGGCATTCTTGTTTCCGCAGGCGCTATGCTCATTTTAAGTCCGTGGGCACTCTTATGCTGTTTTGTTGTATTCATGCTGTTTGCAGCCACAACACGGTATATTTCACTCGGCTCGATTGCAGCGGGCGTTACCTATCCGATTGCCAATCTCTTTTTGACATGGATGCAATATGGCGCTGTACACTGGCTTGAAGTCATCCTTTCAGCGCTCATCGGTGCTTTGGTCATCTTCATGCACCGCGCCAATATCAAACGGCTGCTTTCGGGCACTGAAAGCAAAGTGTCGTTCAAGAAAAAAACGACAGAACCAAATAAACAATGAAAATTGCAATTATTGGATACAGCGGCAGCGGAAAATCAACGCTTGCCGCTTTATTCGGAAACCATTTTTCTATCCCGGTGCTTCATCTGGATTCGGTGAATTTTGAATCAGGATGGATGGAACGAAAAAGAGAAGAAGCAAAAAAATTGGTCGCAGACTTTTTAACAAACGAATCCTGGATCATCGATGGCAATTACAGTGAACTTTATTTCAATGAGCGGCTGTTTGAAGCGGACCAAATTATTCTGTTAAAATTTTCGCGCATCCGCTGTTTTGTGCGCGTACTGCGGCGATATCATATGTATAAAGGACGAACACGTCCCGATCTGGCAGAAAACTGCCCTGAAAAAATTGACGCAGAATTTCTTTCTTGGGTATTGTGGAAAGGACGCGATCGGCGTCGTCGCAATCATTTTAAACAAATCGCGCAGCGATACGCGGATAAAATCGTGGTGCTCAAATCACCATGGGCAGTCAATCGATTTCTTTTACAAAATATCACTTAATACGTTTGGAGGTTTTTGATATGGCACGCATTATGGTTCTCGGAAGCGGCGGCTTCGGTATTTCTCTTTCCGTCATGCTCCATAAATACGGGCATGACGTCACAATGTGGTCGAAATTCCCGCAGGAGATTGAATCCATTCGAAAATTCGGTGAAAACAAAAAGCTGTTGCCCGGCGTAGCAATCGATGCTTCCATCAATCTGACCACCGATATCACCGAAGCCGAAACAGCAGAGCTTGTGATCCTTGCGGTTCCATCATTCGCGGTGCGTGAAACTGCAAAAGCGGTGGCTTTGCACCTCGCACCCAATGCGATTGTTGCCAATGTCGCAAAAGGATTTGAGGAATCAACGCATCTGCGTTTAAGTGAAGTCATCGCACAGGAAATTCCTACGCATGATGTTGTTGTGCTGTCGGGTCCTTCCCATGCGGAAGAAATTGCACGAAATGTTCCTACCACGATTGTTGCTGCGTGCAAACATCGTGAGAGTGCCGAATTTGTACAGGATATTTTGATGAATACCAATCTGCGCGTCTATGTAAACGACGATTTAATCGGTGTGGAGCTTGGCGGCGCATTAAAGAATATCATTGCAGTCTGTGCCGGAATTGCCGATGGCATGGAGCTTGGCGACAATACAAAAGCGGCGCTTATGACAAGAGGACTTGCTGAAATTGCGCGCTTAGGACTTGCAATGGGAGCAGAATCCGAAACATTTACAGGACTTACCGGTATGGGTGACTTGATCGTAACCTGCACCAGTATGCACTCGAGAAACCGCCGCTGCGGCATTTTAATCGGTCAGGGTATTCCTGCAAATGAAGCCGTCAAACGCGTCGGTATGACGGTTGAGGGCTGCTCTGCCGCACGTGCTGCATTGGCATTGAGCCATGAGTATCATGTAGAAATGCCGATTACCGAACAGCTCTGCGCCGTACTTGACGGAAAATCTGTGAATACCGCGCTTACAGAATTGATGGGACGGCCGCGCCGTCATGAAAATGAAGAAATTTGGATGAAAGAACAAACCAAATCATAAAACAAACAAGCCGCCGGCTTCCGGCGGCTTTGACTGCTTTGTGCAGAAAAACAAGGAGGACTTTTCATGTTTGACGGATTTTTAAAAGTTGCCTGTGCCACACCGCAGATTTCGGTTGCAGACTGTGCATATAACTGTGACGAAATTCTTGCTCTGATGAAACAGGCTGCACAGGAAAAAGTAAAGCTGCTTGTATTTCCGGAACTGTGCATAACAGGCTACACATGCAGTGACCTATTCTTTCAAAAAACGCTGCTTTCCGGTGCGGAATGTGCGCTGATGGAACTGATTGACGAAAGTGAATCGCTTGACCTTGTGTGTGTTGTCGGACTGCCCGCAGCCGTAGAAGGAAAAATCTATAACTGCGCTGCGGTCATTTCGCGCGGACGGCTGCTTGGCCTTGTTCCGAAAACGCATCTGCCAAACTATAATGAGTTTTATGAAATGCGTCAGTTTACACCTGCCCCGAGCGGTACTTCCATCGTATCCTTTGCCGGCACCGATGTTCCGTTTGGTACAAAATTATTATTCTCTTGCATGGAATTACCGGAATTCACATTTGCGGCAGAAATCTGTGAAGATCTCTGGGCACCCCTGCCGCCATCCGTATTTCATACCGCTGCTGGCGCATCCGTCATTGTCAATCTCTCCGCAAGCGATGAATTGGTCGGAAAAGCTTCCTACCGTAAAAATCTGGTATCGGGACAATCCGCACGCCTTGTCTGCGGCTATCTGTATGCGGATGCCGGCGAGGGTGAATCGACAACCGACGTAACATTTGCCGCACACAACCTGATTGCGGAAAACGGCGTACTTTTGGCGGAAAGCCGGTATGAAACGGGAACACTTACGATCACAGAGCTTGACGTTGATCGCATCATGGCAGAACGGCGTAAAATGACCACTTACCCGCCCGTTTCGTCTGACGATTATCTGACGATCTCTTTCTCCCTGCAAAACGAGCCGACCACGCTCACCCGACCGGTCGCGAAATTTCCTTTTATTCCACAGACAGATCATGCGGATGATACCCTTGAAGAGATTCTCACCATCCAAATGCAAGGTCTTAAAAAGCGCATCGCGCATACACACGCACAGTCTGTGGTGATCGGTATTTCGGGTGGACTGGATTCCGCACTCGCACTGCTTGTCGCAGTTCGGGCGATGGACGCACTTGGCTGTTCACGCAGTGAGATTCACGCCATTACCATGCCGTGTTTTGGCACAACCACACGTACGAAGTCAAACGCTTCCGCACTGTGTGAGGCGCTCGGAGTTCCTGTCGAAACCATTGATATCAAACGTGCAGTGGATATTCATTTTGAGGATATCGGTCACGATTCCTCGATTCAAGATGTCACCTTTGAAAACAGTCAGGCACGGGAACGCACGCAAATTCTTATGGACTATGCCAACCGGAAAAACGGAATGGTTGTCGGCACAGGTGATCTCTCGGAGTTAGCACTCGGATGGGCAACATACAACGGTGATCACATGTCCATGTATGGCGTAAATGCTTCTGTGCCGAAAACATTGGTACGTTACCTTGTTGCCTATGAGGCGCGCCGACTGTCCGGTACTGCCGGTACCATTTTGCTTGATATTTTGGATACACCGGTCAGTCCGGAGTTATTGCCGCCAAGCAATGAAACGATTGCACAAAAAACGGAAGACCTTGTGGGACCGTATGAACTGCATGATTTCTTCCTTTATTACATTATCCGGTTCGGATTTTCGCCGAAAAAGATTTACCGGCTATGCACGTACGCCTTTGGTGATACGTATGACAAATGCACGATCTTAAAATGGCTGAAAACATTCTATCGCAGATTCTTTGCACAACAGTTTAAACGCTCCTGCCTGCCGGACGGTCCGAAAGTTGGTTCCGTTGCACTCTCTCCGCGCGGTGACTGGCGGATGCCGAGTGATGCAAGCGCTGTACTTTGGCAAAACGAATTAGAATTGATTGAAGAAGCACTTTTACAATAATCTACAGTATCCATACAAGAAACGGCAATAAAAAAGAAGGGCATATGCCCTTCTTTTTATTATTTTATTTATGTCTTAGCGATAAACTCTAACTGGCCCACGGCCCCACTGATTGTCGCCAACACTATCTTGACAACAGAACACAATCATAATGATTCCACCTGCAAACGGAACCAAACTAAGCAAAATGTACGGCCACGGTTTTCCGGTATCATGCAGTCTGCGAACCATAATCGCCAGATTCGGTACGATCAAAGCAAGCATTGCCAACCATCCAATCACCGGAATAAATGCCAAAACAAATGTCGCCAAGAAAGTAAACAGATATGCCCACCAAAACTCGCTTCTGGTTGCACGGCCTTTAAAGTTTGCATAATTTGTAAAATACAGTTTGATTGCTGCGCCGAACGATACAGAACCATTGCTCGGAACATTCGCCTGATTCATCACCTGCTGCTGATAACTCGGCTGTTGGTACTGTGGCTGTGCATACTGCTGATAATTTGGCGCCGCAACATCCTGTTTTGCACCGCAGTCCGGGCAGAATGTTGTTCCCTCTTGTAAGTTAGAACCGCACTGTCTGCATAACATAATAATAACCCCCATTTGATTTGTGCGAAACGCACAAACAGAAAATTATATTTTCTGTTCCTCTTTGAATATGAACATTTATTTTTAAGAAACATATTCAAAATTTGATTGTTTTTATCATAGCACTAATTTTCATAAATGTCAAATCTCAAATTATTTTTTAGTTATTTTGCACGAACTTAGCCTGATTTCCTTGTCAAGCGCACGGGCTAAGCCCGCACCTGCGGTGCAGGCACAGCCTGATTCCGTCGCGCACGAACATCAGCAGATGAAAAGGGGGATGTATCCCGTGCTGACGGTTTTTTCTTCTCTCATCCCTGACGCGAGCGTCTTATTAAAATAAAAAAGAGAGCCCCACTACGCGAATCGCGTGTCGAGGCTCTCGACTGGCTCCCCCAACTGGACTCGAACCAGTGACACCCTGATTAACAGTCAGGTGCTCTACCGACTGAGCTATGGAGGAATATTCAAGTGCAGGCTTTTGCTCTGCACCGTTTTGGTACACCAACAGGGACTCGAACCCTGGGCCTACTGATTAAGAGTCAGTTGCTCTAGCCAACTGAGCTATTGGTGCATACAAAAGTACCTGTTGCCTATTATAAGCACTTCTGCA
>CALXAM010000050.1 GCA_944386285.1 uncultured Clostridia bacterium
TTATGTACGGACTGAAAAACCATCCGGTAGAATATGACGAGCAAATCGTTCGTCAGCTGATTAGCAGCATCAAGGTAATCTCCGCAGAACAAATCCTTATCCTCTTCAAAGACGGTACTGAGATGACAGCAGATCTGTAGAACAGAAAGGAAATGAAAACGACTTATATTATGAGTTGTGTTTGACTTGATTATATGGTAAAATATTTTCAGTGTAAAAACTGTGTGGGTTCAAGTCTCAAGACAAAAAAATGCGTGGCATCTTTTTTAGTCCCTAGTTACACTAGGCTGAGTCTGAACGCAATTCGTGTTCAGACTCTTTTTTTATTGCTTTCATTTGTCACTCGCGTCGAAAATATGACAAAGCGCCTTAGGCGCCGGTTAGCATTTCGCGGCCGCAGGTTTTTTCTTTTTGTTACAGGTTTGTGCGCGCGTTTATAGAGGGTATCTGTTTTATAGACGCTTCTCATGAAGGGTTGACAAAAAAGATGTCAACCCTTTTTTCTTAGTATTCATGCGGGTTTGCGGGCTTTTTGGAGTAAAATCCGAAAAACGGTTTTATTGTGGATGTCCAAACAGAAATCCGCAGATCATCCGCCGAAGCGGAGTTTTCACCTGATTTTTCAGGCTGGGAACTCCGCTTTTTTTGCGTTTACCACTTTTTACCGCCCACGGAACTATAAAAGTTTCCGACAGTTATATAGATAGATTAACTGACGAAAACCCGAAATGACCAATTTCAAACCCTCAAAATATAGGGGTGGACCATATCAAGATAAACCACAACGATACTTTTGACACCCTGTATGCCCACTGTTCAATCGTAGGGCAGGAAGTGAAACAGGGCGAAGAGATCGGCTATGTTGGTACTACCGGCAATTCTATCGGAAACCACCTGCATTTTAAAGTGTGGCAGAATGGAGAGCGCACTGATTCGCTCTCTTTCCTCTAAAAATTAAAATAAGCTTTTATTAAATACTAAGACAGTCTGCAGTTACTATAACCACAGACTGTCTTATATTCATGTATTTAATGGAAATAAAATTTTAAGGAAAGCGCGTTCTGCATAACTTGTGCTGTTAAAGCTAAAATAACGCCGGCATCCATGTCCGTCATATAGTTCAAAGTCATTTGGCGATACTTGTATGGTGTATTTTAAATTTTGCATAGCCGTATGCAATGAGAGTTCCCATTCAATTCTGTTCGGTACAACATTTTTAGAAATGGTATGATACAGCCATTCAAACTCTGTGTAGTCAAAACCATCTTTTAAGAACCCAGTCCAAAGAATCATTTTCTGCTGAAAAGTAAGTGCTTGCAATGCATCTTCAGGATTCACATCCTCAAAGACACTGCCATAGCAAAACAACTGTTTTGTGTCGGCATCGCAAGATTTTCCTCCAACAAAAATGAACCATATTTCCAGTCCAAAGCTACCGTGCCGTTTTTCCAATTTGTTGAAATAGCCAATGCATACAGATTTTCTGACTGCTCAGAGGAAGAGCACTGGATTCTCAGACAAATCGATTCTATGGTATCAACCGGATGGCCTGAAAGTATCTTTTGAACTGCGTAAATATGGCTGTTTTCTTCCTGCAATGTTAGCCATACGGTTTCTTGTGACATTCCTGCTGTACCAAAGATCTCGATTTTCCATCTTGTACGAAGCAGGATGAGATATTCTCCAAATACCTGCCAAAAATCGTCTTCCGAAAAAGCAACATCATCAAACCAGATATAAACGGTATTGGGTTCCACATCTCCATGTCGGTATGCCAAAGGAATCGTTTGAATCCACTCGCCTATTTGATACAAAAACGCAGATAAGTCCCGTGCAGATGGTTTTCCTTTACAATCTGGAGATGGAATTTCTATTTGTTTAGCTTTTAAAAAGGAATGCATCTCCATCATAGCAGTTTTCTCCTTTCCGTTATATGAGACCCATCTTTTGAGCAATCTCAATGTTGACCATCAATACATTGACTGTTTCTTCACCGAAAATACCAAGAAACTTGCCATCCGTATTGTTTTTGACAATCTCTCGAACAGTGTCTTCACTCAGCCCAGATGCTTCTACAATTCTGGAAATCTGAACTTCAGCAGATTCAGGAGAAATATGAGGATCTAAACCGGAACCAGAAGCAGTCAACAAATCAGTAGGAATATCTTCCCGTTTTACTTCGGGGTTCTTTTCCAAAAATGCTTCAATATCTGCTTCCACACGTTCCGTCAGTTCTGGATTGGAGGGCGCATAGTTATTGGAGCCGGACCCGATTCCCGGGAACTCTGTTCCGTCCGTATAATATTGGTTTCCGTTTTCATCCTCGGTATAGATATTGTAATGATAAGCAGAAGGACGGCTCCACATATAGTAATCTTCTGTAAATTCCTGTCCTACATATTTTGCGCCAACTGTTTGGCCATTTACGGTAATGAGATTTCCTCCCGCTTGATTTGGGAAAATCAAGGCGGATAACCCAGTTAATAAACAGGGGAACAAGAGTCCGCAAATTAGCATCAAAACAACTGTAACTACAACTGCCTGACGCGTACCGCGCAGTACGTTTTTCACTGATTCTTTCATTGTGCAAGCATCCTTTCTTAAATTCCAAGACCAATCAAAGACAGCAGAGGAGCAATGATCATATCAATTATTTTAATTCCGATAAAAGGAGTCATCACGCCGCCTAAGCCATAAATAAGCATATTTCTTGCCAGCATCTTTCCAGAAGACATCGGACGATATTTAACACCTTTCATAGCCAGAGGAATCAGGCATGGGATGATAATAGCGTTAAAGATTAGTGCGGACAAAATAGCACTGTAAGGGGTAGTCAGGTGCATAATGTTCAAAATCTGAAGCTGAGGAATCGCTATCATAAACATCGCAGGAATGATTGCAAAATATTTTGCAATATCATTTGCAATGGAGAATGTGGTAAGACTTCCTCGTGTGATAAGAAGCTGTTTACCAATTTCTACAACTTCCAAAATCTTTGTAGGATCGGAATCCAGATCAACCATGTTGGCAGCTTCTTTTGCGGCGGTAGTACCGCTGTTCATTGCCAAGCCGACATTTGCCTGCGCCAAAGCAGGAGCATCATTGGTACCGTCGCCAGTCATAGCAACAATCTTGCCTTCGGCCTGTTCTTTTTTAATAACATCGATCTTATCTTCAGGTTTGCATTCTGCGATAAATCCGTCAACACCGGCTTCCTTTGCAATCGTAGCAGCAGTCAGCGGATTATCACCGGTGCACATGATTGTTTTAATACCAATTGCGCGCAGACGTTCAAATCGTTCTACCATACCGGGTTTCACAGTATCTTTCAGATAAATGACACCTAAAATTCGGTCATTTTCACAAACGGTAAGCGGTGTGCCGCCTAAGCTGGAAATTTTATCAACTTGTTCATGGAGATCGGAGGGGATTCCCCCTCCGAGTACTCTCACATACTGCTCAATCGCTTCTGCTGCGCCCTTACGAACTTTTGTGCCGTCTGGAAGATTGACACCACTCATTCGAGTCTGAGCGGTAAATTCAATAAATTCCGAACCAGAAATTTCTTCACTGTTATCACCTAGACGACGGGCAAGCTCCAAGGTGGATTTCCCTTCGGGCGTTTCGTCATGCAAGCTGGTGAGTGCTGCGCATCGGATCAGATCACTGCGGCTTGCACCGCCTACCGGGAAGAAATCAGCTGCAAGACGGTTACCATATGTGATTGTACCCGTTTTATCAAGAATCATGGTATCTACGTCGCCGCAAGCTTCTACAGCTTTACCAGACATCGCGATAACATTAAAACGAGTCACACGGTCCATACCTGCAATGCCAATCGCGGAAAGCAAGCCACCAATGGTGGTAGGAATCAGGCAGACAGCCAAGGCGATCAGAGTGGAAGTTTGCAGCTGCACACCCGAATAAATTCCAATAGGATACAGAGTTACAATGACGATCATAAAGATGATGGTCAGAGATACCAGCAGCGTGCTCAACGCAATTTCGTTCGGCGTCTTCTTACGAGAAGCACCCTCTACCAATGCAATCATACGATCCAGAAAGCTGTTGCCTGCATCGGAAGTAATGCGGATTTTCAGCCAGTCAGATACAATTGTAGTACCACCGGTAACGGAGCAGAAGTCACCGCCGGATTCCCGAACAACGGGAGCCGATTCACCCGTAATAGCAGACTCATCTACAGAAGCAATCCCTTCGATGACCTCGCCGTCGCCGGGGATAATTTCGCCAGCAGAAACCATTACAATATCGCCTTTTTTTAGTTCGCTGGAAAGAACAATTTTCTCTGTACCGTCTTCCATAAGCAGACGTGCTTTGGTATCTTTCTGTGTTTTTTTGAGGCTTGCTGCTTGTGCTTTCCCACGGCCTTCTGCAACAGATTCAGCAAAGTTTGCAAACAAAACAGTGATGAATAACACTATACAAACGATAATATTGTAAACTCTTAAGTTGGTGCCGTCGCTGACATCACCAAACAATCCAGGGAAAAAGGAAAGGATCAGGGTGATGAAACAGCCAACTTCGACCACGAACATGACGGGATTTTTCATCATGTACAAGGGATTTAATTTCGTAAAGGAACCGATGATTGCCTGGCGAAATATTTCAGGTGTAATCAGTTTCTGATTCTTTTTGCTCATATATGTTCCTCCTTATGCCCAAAGGGTCAAATGTTCCGCAATGGGACCGAGTGCAAGCACCGGGAAAAATGTCAGCGCTGCAAAAATGTAAACAACAAACACCAGAATGACAGCAAAGCTTGCAGTATCAGTATGCAGGGTACCGGCAGACTCGTTGACAAAGCGTTTCTTCATCAAAGAACCTGCAATCGCCAGCTGAATGACAATGGAGAGATAGCGACCGAAGAACATGGCAAGACCTGTGGTGATATTCCAGAACATCGTGTTATCAGCCAAGCCTTCAAAACCGGAACCGTTGTTTGCAGCAGAAGAAGCGTACTCATAAAGCACCTGAGAAAGGCCATGGAAGCCTGGATTGGTGATTCCTTCTAATCCGGCCTGCGTTCCAACTGCCAAAGCAGAGAATGCCAGGATCAGCAGCGGATGAATGATGATGCACAAAGCCGTTAATTTCATTTCTCGGCCTTCAATCTTTTTGCCCAGATATTCTGGTGTTCGACCAATCATCAGGCCGCAGATAAATACTGCCAAAATCGCATACATGATCATGTTCATGAGTCCAACGCCCTTACCGCCAAACACAACGTTGAGCATCATGTGAAGCATCGGGATCATGCCGCCCAAGGGGGTTAAGGTATCATGCATGTTATTCACAGTACCGGTTGTAAAGGACGTTGTAGTCGTTGTAAACAACGCAGATTGTGCAATGCCAAATCGTACTTCCTTACCTTCCATACTACCCATAGACTGGCTTAAACCAACATCCGCAAGTGCAGGGTTGCCTTGGCTCTCTGCCCAGAAGCAAACGGAAAGACCGATGACAAAGATAATACCCATAGCAGCGAAAATGCTGCGGCCTTCACGTCCATACATCCACACGGTGAAGCTTTTGCGAATCTTGCTCTTAGATTCAAAAGCCTGCTCTGCATCCAGACCAGACTTTGCCTGTACCATTTCGCGCTTACGGTCACGCACCATTTTGCCAAAGGTGATCACACAGGCACCCGGCAGCAACATCATGGAATAAAGCTCAATCAGATTCGTAATGATGGTTGGATTTTCAATAGGTGTGCTGGAGTTTGCACCCAAAAATCCGCCGCCGTTTGTTCCTAAGTGCTTGATAATTTCCAATGCTGCAACAGGACCCATTGCAATAACCTGTTTCGCGCCCTCAATGGTATCTACCACAACATTTCCGGAAAAATTCTGCGGGACACCCTGCCAAACCAACAGCAGTCCGCCTACAATAGAAAAGGGAAGCAGCACTCTTGTTGTGATGCGAACCAGATCTGCAAAAAAGTTTCCCACATTGTCTTTTGTTTTTCCAGCCAAACCGCGGATGAATGCAACACAAGCAGCATATCCGCTTGCAGCAGAGACAAACATCATAAAGATGATTACCAACATCTGAGATAAGTAAGATAATCCTGACTCACCGGAATAATGCTGAAGGTTGGTGTTGGTCATGAAGCTGATGATCGTATTGAAGGAAAGGGATTCCTCCATACCTCCGATTCCGTTGGGATTGAAAAGGGCGATACTCTGAATTCGCAGAATCATATATCCCAAAAGAATCATAACCGCATTCGTTGTGAGTAAAGCCAGTGCGTATTTTTTCCAATTCATTCCGTTTTGTGGTTTAATACCACTGATTTTATAAATAACGCCGTCAACGCGGTCAAAAACCGGATCGGCAAACGTATGCTTTCCGGCTGCGATATGATAAACATAAATGCCTACCGGAACGACCATTATCAGATAAAGGATAATGGTCAATATAATTTGTAGCATGATAAATTCCTCCTGCTGGTTTTAAAATTTTTCCGGGTGTACCAATGCATAAACCAGATAAGCACCCAGCAGTAAAACAACAATTCCAAGAACAATCATGTTCTTTCCTCCTTATTCATTTCGATCTACTTGCTTTTGACACCAGCTGATGAACAACCAAACAAGCCCAATACAGCCCGCCAAAATTGCGACCATGATAAAATCCATCATAACGATTTCCTCCTCTTTGGTTTTACACGAAATATTGTAGCAGTTTTACTGTGAAATTGGTCTTAGCGTTTTTTATATCAGATAAAGATTGCATTAAGAAAGCGTCTGACCCCGTAAGGTCAGACGCTTTGTATCTTTGTCATTAAGGGGTAAGGATTTTTTTACACGCTGCGGTGATGTTTATACATACTGTGATATGAAACAAATCGGTGACTCTAACCCTTTTTGCTGATTGATGATATTTCATTTATAAAAATAACGTTGCCCATTTATGCGAGATGGACAACGTTATTAAGAGATCTGAATTGATCGATTTTTCTTTTATTGGCGTATCATTCGATATCCTACACCAATATGCGTTTGAATATATTGAGGGGCAGCAGGATTTTTCTCAATCTTTTTCCGCAGAGTAGCCATAAACACCCGCAAAGAAGGTGTATCCGATGCGGATGCATTTCCCCATACTTCCTTTAAAATATAATTATGTGTCAAAACCTTTCCGGTATTTTTCGCAAGGACACAAAGCAGTTTGTATTCAATAGGAGTCAAATGAATCTCTTTTTCATCCATATAGGCGCATCCAGCAGCAAAATCAATGGTCAAATCTCCATTGCGGTACACACTGGTTTGTACTTGGGAAGAAGCTTCATCTATCCGGCTTCTGCGTAAAGCCACGCGAAGTCGGGCCAAAAGCTCATCAATACTGAATGGTTTTGTTAAGTAATCATCTGCCCCAGCATCTAACGCTTCTACCTTGTCCTGATCCTCGCTTCTGGCGCTTACGACGATAATCGGTACATTGCTCCACCCACGAACTTTTTGGATAATTTCGATTCCATCCATATCAGGTAATCCTAAATCCAAAATAATGACATCAGCGTTATAGGAAACGGCATCCAAAAGTGCACCTGCTCCATTTTTCGCAGTATGATACTGATAGTCCTGCGTATCCAACGTTGTTCGTATCAAATTTGTGATAGCAGGATCATCCTCTATCACAAGAATCTTTGGTTTATACATGATCGAAATTCACTTCCTCTAAAGGTAATGTAAAAGAGAATACTGCGCCATGCGGATGATTATCGCTGACGGAAATTTCTCCTCCATGAGCATCTACAATGGACTTACATAAGCTTAAGCCCAGCCCTAATCCTCTGCGGCTGTCCGCCTTGCCGATATCCGCCGTATAAAACATATCAAATAAATGCAGCTTCGCTTCATCTGAAATACCCGGTCCATCGTCTGCAATGCGGATAAAAACCATTTTTTTCTCCTTTTGAGCCGATAAACAGATATGAGATCCTTCCGGCGTATATTTGATGGCATTATTTACAATATTGATGATTACTTGAACAATCAATCGAACATCCATTTTCGCCATCAAAAGATCGTCCGCAAGTTCTACGGATATCTCATGTTCGGATGCTTTTCGGTCTACATGAGAGAGTGCCTCTCGAAATACATCGTCGATTAGTTCTGCATTCATCTTAAGATGAATGGTTCCATTTTCAATTCGTGTAATGGACAAAAGATTTTCTGTGAGATTTACAAGCCACATCGAGTCGTCATAGATAGAACTATAGATCTCCTGCTTTTTGCTTTCATCTAACATAATACTCTTTTCCATTAGAACGCCGGCATTACCGCTGATACTTGTAAGCGGTGTACGAAGGTCATGAGAAATCGCCCGCAATAAATTGGAAAGAAGACGTTCTCGCTGTGTTTCCATTTCAATTGCTTGTTTTTCAGCCCGAAGTCTGCGGCGTTCCAATATCAATCCGCATTCGTTTAAAAGTGCAATCAGCAAATTTTTCTCAAATACATCCAAGGGCGGATAGTACTTTGATGGAATTCCGATCACGCCCATCACTTCCTGATTTCCTCGGACAGATAAATATAGATTTTGTGCGTGAGATAATGTGTTCGTAGTGGCTCCAGCGTGTTTGTTGTTTTTTACAACCCAGTCTGCAACGCCTGCTTCTTCTGCAGTTAGTGCCCCAATCAATTTATTTGTTTCTGACTGTGGACAAACCTGAAATTCCAGTTCCTTGCCTTTGATTGCCAGCGAATACAAAACCGGTCGATCAAGAAGCGCTCTTATCTGTTCTGCTGCAAGAGCAATAATTTCCTGTTCATCCCGCCCTTGCTGCATCTTTTGACTGCTATTCATTAGAAGTTCTGTATAGTAGGCTTTTTGCGCAGATTGACGAGCTTGTTTTTTTACACGAGTTGCCAATGAGTTCGAAATAATACTGGCTACCAACATAATTAAGAAGGTAACCGGGTAATCGGGATCGGTGGCTTGTAATGTAAATCTTGGAACGGTAAAAAAGAAATTAAATGAGATGACGCTAAGTAACGATGCAAGTGCTCCGTATAAATGGCCATGCGTCCAAATTGCAGTGAGCAAAACGCCCAAAATGTACACGATAATGATATTCGCTTCCCGAAGACCAGCAGTGTAAAATCCAAAACTGATAGCAGTTGCAGAAAGTGTAATCAGTACCACTTTTAATAAATCAATCCACCTAAATTTTGGTTCCTCTTTTCGAAGCAATTTAAATTTCTTCTTATAGAGCGGCTGAGCATCCGGAATAATATAAACATCAATATCTCCAGCTAATTTTGTCAGTTTGTCAGCTAATGTTTTACTCCGTAAAAATATTGTGGATTTGTGATTGGTTCTTCCCAGAACAATTTTCGTAATACCGCTCACCTTAGCATATTCCGCAATTTGTACAGCCGGATCATCACCATAAACAGTAGCAATTTGAGCACCTAATTGTTCTGCCAGACGAAGATTATCCCTTAATCTTTTTAAGCTGTCACCCTTCAATTCTTTTGTTTCGGGAGTTTCAACAAATAAAGCCGTAAACCCACTGTGGAAAGCTTCCGCCATACGAGCAGCAGTTCGGATTACTTTGGCATTGGATGGGGAGCTCGAAAGGCAAATTAAAATATGCTCTCCTGCTTTGGCAACCGTTTCATTTCCGCTTTTTTGCGCATTCCGGCTTAATCGATCAGCAGTACGACGCAAAGCAATTTCACGAAGTGCCGCTAAATTATCTTTTGTAAAGAAATGATTGAGCGCCCGGGATGCCTGGCTTTTACGATACACTTTTCCCGATTGTAATCGAGCAATTAAATCGTCCGGTTCAATATCAACCAGTTCCACTTGATCTGCAGAGTCAAACACAGAGTCGGGAATTCGTTCACTGACGGCAACTCGTGTAATAGATGCTACCAAGTCATTTAAAGATTCCAAATGCTGAACATTAACCGTTGTATAAACATCAATGCCTGCCCGCAGGAGTTCTTCCACGTCTTGATAACGTTTCGCATGACGACATCCTGCCGCATTGCTGTGTGCTAATTCATCCACAAGTACTATTTGGGGATGACGTTTGAGTGCAGCATCTAAATCGAATTCTTTGAGTTTAATTCCTTTATAATCAATTTCTTTATTGGGAAGCTGTTCTAATCCTTCAAGCAATGCAAGCGTATCAGGTCTGGTGTGACGCTCAATATACCCAACGATGATATCGATTCCTTGTTTTTGCGCTTGATGTGCAGCTTCAAGCATCGCGTAAGTTTTACCGACACCTGCTGCATAGCCAAAGAAAATTTTCAGACTTCCTTGTCTTTGATTATCTATATTCCTTTTATAAGCAACTCTCATGTTTTCCAATGCTGCATCACCCCATTTTTCTATCCTTTTTTATTATACCATATTTGGGCTTTTTGTGATGTAAAGAAGACGCCTGTAGTATTAAGATTATATAAAGAACATCAATCTTAATTTCTTATTAACGGCACTTGGTATCCTCTAACACGATCTTTTTATGTTTTATGATATACTCCGAAGCATAAAAGAGTTGATAAAGAGGTATTTGAAATGATGATCAGACAGTTATGCGGTATCAATCACTATAAACTGATCCGTCGATTTGGAATCGAAAAGGCCGGACAATATCTAAAAGCCAACGAAGAAGCGCTTGCAAAATACCGCAGGCTGTGCAGCCGGATTGACTGTGATTTTGAGGAGAAAATCTCATATGTGTATTCTCTTGATGACCGTCAAACGATCGAAAATGAAATCATCGCATTGGAAAAACTCGGCGCAAAGGCAGCGTTTTCCAATGAGCTTTCGCTTCCTTTTTCCGTGGCAGGTGCAGTGAAGTTTTTGAATCAAGCGCAGTTTCATCCGCTCAAATTTCTCTCTGCTATCTCAAAGGGACTGCACATTTATGAGCATACAAGAGTGAACGAACTGATAGGGACAACCGCCATTACCGACCATGGGAAAATCACTGCAAACCATATCATTGTGGCGACGCACTTTCCGTTTTTAAACAAACACGGCAGCTATTTTCTCAAAATGTATCAGCATCGTTCCTATGTGATTGCACTGGAAAACGCGTCCGATGTGGCGGGCATCTATATCGACGAAGCGCAAAACGGATTATCGTTTCGAAATGCGCAGAACTTATTGCTCGTTGGCGGCGGCCATCGCACCGGCAAAAAAGGCGGGAATTTTAACGCTTTACGCAGCATTGCAAAACAGTACTATCCGTATGCGTCAGAAAAATACCACTGGGCAACGCAGGACTGCATGACGCTCGACAGTGTTCCGTATATCGGTGCGTATTCTTCGCGTACCGCAAATCTATATGTTGCCACCGGATTTCATAAATGGGGAATGACTTCTTCGATGATCTCAGCGATGATTTTATGCGATTTGGTTGAGGGAAAACAACATCCCTATGCGGAGGTGTTCTCTCCGTCGAGGACGATCCTTCGCCCACAGCTGGCGGTCAATGCATTTGAAGCGGTGACCAATCTGCTGATTCCTACAACCAAACGCTGTCCACATTTAGGATGTGCGTTAAAATGGAATTCCTTGGAGCGCACCTGGGACTGCCCGTGTCATGGTTCACGGTTTACTGAGGACGGGAATCTGATTGACAATCCGGCGACACAGGGACTTAAAAAGTAGATAAAGGTATGCAGCCCTCCATTTTAGGGAGAACAGTCGGATAAATGTTTAAAGGCGTCTTGTCAGGACGAAGACCGCTTTAGCGGTAAGCGAACAGACTTATTATAGATTGTTTCAAGACGGCAGAATCATGTTGCAAAAAGCGGGATTGTGTCTATGATCACAGTGTGCTACAATAAGCAATAGGAAATGAAAGAGGGGACTTTTATGAACAAAATCAAAGCATTTATACAAAAGAACTGGAAAATTGTGATTCCAATTCTGGTTGTGATAATTGTATTGATTGGGGTAGGCGTCTATTTGACGATTAAATCACGGCGCAGAGAATCAGGCTGACACACAGACTGCACAAGAGAGCATGGTATCAAAAGAAGAGGCGAATGTGGAAAATCAAGAAGAGGAAAGTGAGGCAGAGAATTCGGAAAGCCAACAGCAAGTCGGTCAGGCGGATGGCGACACGCCAGAAGCGGACACCGCTTCCGGTACGAATACATCATCTCAAAGCGCAAATAAAAACAGCAATTCCTATGAGAGCAGTTCGCCGAACAGCGGCACGCCAAACGCTTCTCACACCCATGTGTGGAAAGAGCACACGGCGAAAAAATGGGTGTCAGATATTGTGACTGTGGTGGATGAGCCGGAGCAGGTCGTTAAATATTCTATTTACCGAATGTATTGGTACACAACCCGTGAGTGGGAGGAAACACGAGATCCGGATCGCTTTGACGTATGGTATAAAAGCCAAGAGGGCGGATTATATCCGCTATACCATCCTTATAAGAAACCGGAAGATAACCCGCTTTTCCTTGGATACGACAAAAACGGAAATCCGACCTATAGAGGCGACCATGCGATTATCGGTCCATATTATGAAACCATTCCGGCGGTTACCCATGAAGAAGATCATGGCCATTATGAGACGTATGTAGATTACTATTATTGCAGCTGCGGCGCGAAAAAGAAATAAGAACGCACAGGAAGCGTTCAGTAGCGCGAGATGCGTTTTCTGCATTGCTTTTAGCGTCGTATCGCACATCATTTTTCTGTGGAGATTCACTCTTGTATGACGATCGGAGTCAGTACGAAGAGGCGTTACTTAGATCAAAGAATCGCGCGGCGGTGGCGACATCTTTTTATAATTTTCCCAGACTGAGTCTGGACGCAGTTTGCGTTCGGGCTCTTTCTTTTTGATGCAAAAAAGAAAAGCAAATAAAATGTATTTACATATTGACACCACCAAAATGATGTGCTAAGATATGCGCGAAATAAAGCATGGCATTCTACGTGCGGGAGGGTTCTTTGATGAAGTTTAAAATCTTTTTGATCTATCACAGCCATATTGATATCGGATACACGGAGCGTCAGGAGAAAATGGCAGTCTATCAGGCTGATTTTATCAAGCAAGCGGTCAAAGCTTGTATCTCTGAAAAACAGGCGCAGCGGGACGAACGGTCAAAATTTAAGTTTACCGCAGAGGGCTTTTGGGCGGTCGAGCAGTATTTAAAACGATACGGCGAGCAGGGAAAGAACGAGCTGATTGAGGCAATCAACAGCGGATGCTTCGAGTTGACCGGCGGCTATTTCCATATGGCGGAGCTGCTCAATTATAAAAATTTGTCCCACTCATTAGATTATTCGCAGACATTTGTGAAAGAAAATCATCTGAATCCGATCGATGTGGCAATGGCGTGCGACATCAACGGCTTCTCGTGGGGGTATGCTGACGCGCTGTACGATCATGGCATTAGATACTTAGAAACCAACATCAACACCCATCACGGAAACGCACCGTTTGGAAAGCCGCTTGTCCCATTTTGGTGGGAAACGCCAAAAGGCCATAAGCTTTTGGTGTGGAACGGTCTGACTTACCATAAGGCAAATATTCTCGGACTGATCCCCGGATTTGCACCGGGCGGCAATCCGGGCATTCCGGGAATGCTGCCTGAAAACGCACCGTTTGTCGAAGTCAAAGATCCGGATTACGCGTATAAACGGATTTCTCAGATGATTGAGGCGACCGTCGGCAATGGATATGAATATGATTTCATGCCCATTATGGGTTCGGGACTGTATACGGATAACAGTCCGGTCGGCGATGAACACTGCGAATTGATCGCGCAGTTCAACGAAAAATACGGCGATGAAATTGAAATCACAACCGCAACGCTCAGTGAGTTTTTTGCACACCTTGAAACGTGCGGCGCCGCATTCAAGTCGTACCGCGGCGACTGGAACGACTGGTGGACGGACGGCGTGCTCTCCACACCGAATGAAACAAAATTATTCCGAAACGCACAGAGAACAGAGGATTTGATCGATAAATTAGATCCTGAACGTACCGTTATCACAGCCAAAGAACACGAAGAAGTGCAAAACCTGCTGATTACCTATGCGGAGCACACATGGGGACATTCCAACTCATTGACCGATCCGTATAAGCTGCTTGTTACCCAGCTGGATGAAAGAAAAGCAAAACTGGCGATTGATGCGGACGTGCTGTCAAGCCGGCTGCTCGACAAGCTCTCAAGAGCGCTCGGTGAAGGGGAATTTACAGTCAAACGGCCGTTTGTGTATCATGTCGTGAATCCGCACGATTTTAAAAAGAGCGATACGATCTATCTGCCGTATGACTTCTGGGAGGACGGATACTTTGATAAAAAAGGTGTCCAGGTTGTGGATGCGGAGGGAACGGTGTATCCGTCGCAGAAAACACGCACATTGCGCGGCAGTATGATCGCCTGCCAGATTACACTCGAACCCCGCGAACAAAAAACGCTTTCTCTGCGGATCTCCTCGGACATTGAAGAGAAAAATGATTGGAAAAATGAGCCGATCACAACAGACCGCGTATATCAAAACGACTATTACACGGTTACGTACGGGGCGGACGGAATCCGCTCGATCGTGCACAACGATACCAAGGAAGAACTCCTCTATACCGATAAAGAAAAACTGGGCGAACCGGTGTATCAGATTTTCCCTAAGGGGGTAAGATCTGAGGCAGCCGGATTTGGCTATGCACAAAAACACAAGCCGAAGATGGAGATTTATCATGCTGCTTTGCAGAGCATGGAACTGGTCGAAAGCGGCGAGGTGTTTACCCATATCAAAGCAAACTATCAAATAAAAGGTGCGGTACAGTGTATCGTTCATTATTACCTGTATCGTTCTCTGCCGAAATTGATGGTGACGGTTGAAATGGCGAAAGAACTGGTCATGGACCCGGAAGGCATGTATGTCGCTTTGCCGTTAAAAGCAAAGGGCGGCGAATGGTATTTAGATAAAGCAGGCGCTTACTTTAAACCGGGAGAGCAGCTGCCGTGCGGATGCTGTGACTATTATTCGGTTCACAGAGGTTTTGTGCTGTCTGGCGATCAGCTGGGAATTGCCGTAAACGCATTGGATACTCCGATGATGGCTGTCAATGGATTGAAACTCTGGGATTATTCCAAAGTGGCAGATACGACAGGCCCTGTATATTCGTGGCTGACCAATAATAAGTGGGAAACCAATTTCCGCACCCAATGTGCCGGCTATTTAGAATCGCGTTATGTCATAGAGATAGATTCCGGCTTACAGCACGCCGAGAATGGTTTAAAGACCTTGGAATCGAACGAATATGATCTGTTGGTTTTGAGAAGTTAAGAAAATGAAAAGTTAAAAAACACGTCCGTGTACGTTTGTATGCGGACGTGTTTTTGTGTTCCTATGGCAGCGCCCCGCCGGTTCGGATGCAAAGAAAGCAGGAAAACGAAGATCACAGGGATTAAAGCCGGTCAAAATTTTCTCAAATCGCAAAAAACACAAAATAAGCCTTACAATTTTGTAAAGTTCATTGTTTTTGAAAATGGGTATGATACAATAAAGACGTAAAGAGAATCTTTATGATGCGTGCACATACTGCGACTATACGACGTATCAGGAAATTCCGGCACTGGGTCACAGCTGGAATGCGGCATTTAACTGGTCTGATGACAGCAAGACCTGCAGCGCGACATTCACCTGTGAACATGATAAAACACATATTGAAACGGTGAATGACGTCGAGGTGACACCGGAAGTGACGACTGAGCCGACATGTACCGAAATGGGCGTGACAACGTATACAGTTTGCAGGAGAAACCTACACCGAGACCAAAGAAGTCACAGATGTCCCGGCACTGGGCCATAGCTGGAATGCAGTGTTTAACTGGTCTGCTGACGGCAGAACCTGCAGTGTGACATTCACCTGTGCATATGATGAAACCCATATCGAAACGGTGGATGACATCGAGGTGACACCGGAAGTGACGACTCAGCCGACATGTACCGAAATGGGCGTGACAACGTATACAGTGTCCGTGGTATTTGCAGGAGAAACCTACACCGCGACCAAAGAAGTTATAGATGTTCCGGTACTGAGTCATACGTATGAAGACGGCAAATGCACGGTTTGCGATGCAAAAGATCATGACTACAAACCGGAAATTTCGTCGCCGGATACAAGTGATGAAAATGGTTTCATCCTGTGGAGTGCGTTGCTGTTTACCTTGAGCGGTGCGCTTGGTATCACAATCTACAGAAAAAGAAAACAAGTAAAATAACAGCGCGTATCCGCAAAATAGTGGAAATTGCCGCGTGCAGAAAACGGTGTGAGATTGTTTATCAGATGCGGTGATTGACCAAACAACAAGAATCCCCCCGATGCAGAGTTGATGATTCTGTATCGGGGGGTATTATTATGTTTATTTTGGGTGTTTGTTGTTTCTGCACCAAGGGGGATTCTTGTTGTTTTTATAGACAAAGCCGGCGATCGTTGGATGCGCCGGGATTATCGTTTAAATGATTTTTTTGAATCTTCTTGCAAGCAGTTACTTTTCCCACTTTCTCAGTTTGGAAAGCGCTTCTACAATTTCATCGGATACACGCTTTTCGGTTTCATGTTCCAACCGATAGCGCAGATGTGTGGTCGTGTGATCGTCACCGATGTTGCCAAGCGCTCTTGCGCTTCTTGCGCGAATCTCCCAATCCGGATCGCTGAGCATTGAAATCAGCTCGTTGCAGGAGGTGTCTTTTCCGATTTTTCCTAAGCCGTCAATAGCGGCTAACTGAACGTCGCGGTCTTTATTGCGAAGCATTTTTAACAATGCTGTTTCGTTTCCTTTTTCCACGTACTTTTCGATTTTTGCCAGTTTGCTCATGTTGATCTTCCTTTCTATTTGATCCATTTGCAATTCTGTCCGCCTTTTTTCATATCATAGTGCTTTTTGCTTGATCAGCTGCCCGTGCTGTTCTCATCTGTTTTCTGTGTTGCCCCTGTCACAGCCTTTGCGTATGCAAACGATCGACAATCTGCGGGCGATTATGTATGCGGACGAACATGCTAAGGTGCGCTTTGCTTTTAAGAGCAAGCGCTTGTACAGTCAGATTGAAAACCATACAACTCCTTATACCTTTATGATACGCCTTTTTTTATTGAATGTGAATTTAGAATATGTTATAATCAATAAAAAAATCTTATCAATAATCGTGAGGGATTTATTATGAATACAGTGCAGCTCAACTGCTTTTTAACCGTAGCGCAAACGCTTAATTTCGCCAGAGCCGCTAAGCTGCTGAATGTCACACAGCCTGCGGTGACCCAGCAAATCCATTCGCTGGAAGAAGAGTTAAACGTGAAACTGTTTAACCGCACGACAAGAACGGTTGAACTGACGCGTGAAGGCATGATCTTCATGAGCGATGCCAAGAGCATTTTGGATATTTCCGAACGGGCAAAGCGGCGGGTTACACACTCGTTTGAAGATTTGCGCAAGGCGTTTGTGATCGGGTGTCATGCCCGCAATGAGATCCATCAGTTTGCCGATGTGCTTGGGAAAATGCGTGAACAGTTTCAAACGATCTATCCGATGTTTCAGGTCATTCCGTTTGCGCATCTGTATCAGCAGCTGGCAGAGGACAGATTGGAAGTCGTTGCCGCATTTGAGGAAAATGATTTAAAGAAGGGGATTCTCTATCGGGAGATTACAAAGGCGCAGGCCATCGCTGTGACGACGCGCGACCATCCGTTTGCACAGAAAGCACAGGTCACTGTAGAGGATTTTAATGAGCAACCGGTGGTCATTATTGAACCGCGAAACTGTCCGCGCGCACTGGGCAAAATACAGTATCAGATGATCGAAAATAAGTCCGCCATGCAGATCTATGTCTGTGATTCGGTGGAGTCATCCATTACACTGGCGCGGGGGAAATACGGTGTTGCGGTGATTTCGGATATCTTTCCGGTAAAAGACCCGACACTCGCCTATACGCCGATTGTCAACGTGCCGCCGATGTCGTACGGCGTCTATTATAAGACGCTTGCCGGTCATCCGGAGCTGAAAACGTTTATCCATTTGGCAAAAGAACAGTTTTCACAATCGTCTGCGGGATAACCCCAGACGATTATTCTTTGGTGGTGGCGTTATAACACGCACTGCGTTTTTAAAATTGCAAGAATTGGTGATTGACAAAATGCAAATGCGCGTGTATACTATCTATTAGTTAGTTATAACTAACTTAAATCAAATTGCCGTACCGCAATTCATGGAAGCGGTCAAGCGATTTGATGGAAACGGGATCGTGTGAGAAAAGAAAGCGTGTGATCATTGAAAACCGGGCGCTGTTTTCTCACGCTTAAAACGTCTTTACCGCTGTCTGATTAAAAAGGAGCCTGCATACCGGAGGCATAAAAAGGAGATGAGTGATTTGCCCGATGAATTGTTGGTAAAGCATTGTTCGCCCACACTTGCAGGAATGAAAACGGGGAGTATGTTTACCTATGCGTTTTGTGATTTGGCGGCGCTTCGGGATACTGTCCGCCGATTAAACCGCCGCTTTGTTTCAAAAGGCGTGCGTGTTTTGCCTCTGCGCTATGAGAATCACCGTGCGCTCATTTATTTATACCGGCCGTCGAAGCTGTCGGTCGATTTGCAGCACCCGGTGGCGCAGCGCATTTTAAACGAATGCGGATATACGCAGACAACGTCGCAGCGGCTCATTCGCCATCTCATGAAACGGTTAAAAGAGCAGCGTGCGTTTCCGCATGAAATCGGTTTGTTCTTGGGATATCCGCCGGAGGATGTCTGGGGATTTATCCATCATCGGGCACAGGCGTATCTGTGTGTCGGATGCTGGAAGGTCTATCACAATGCGGCGCAGGCAAAGAAAACGTTTGCACAGTATAAAAAATGCACCGGCGCCTATTGCAGAAGATATACACAGGGCGTGTCAGTCGAGCGGCTTACCGTAGCCGCTGTTTAATCAATGTATGAAAAGAAAGGTTGTGTCATATGCGTAACGTTGCGGTTGTTTATTGGAGTGGAACAGGAAATACACAGGCTATGGCGGAAGCGGTTGTGAGCGGCGCGCGCGAACAGGGCGCTGCAGTGCAGCTGTATCCGGCGCTGGCGTTTGATTCTTCCATGATGGATCAGTTTGACGCGGTTGCGTTCGGCTGCCCGTCGATGGGTGCGGAACAGCTCGAGGAAAGCGAGTTTGAACCGATGTTTTCTGACTGTGTGCAGAAACTAAACGGAAAGACGATTGCGCTGTTTGGCTCATATGGCTGGGGCGACGGCGAATGGATGCGAAACTGGGAAGAGACGTGTACGCAAGCCGGTGCGGTATTTGCGTGCGACAGTGTCATCTGCAATGAAGCACCGGACGAGGAAGCGCTTTCAGCTTGCCGTGCGTTGGGTGCATCCCTTGCATAAACAGAAAACGAAACCACCGTGAAAAAGCGGGTGCCGATTTTCGGCACCCGCTTTTTGCAGTGATTTTTGGGATGGTTTCTGTGGACAGAGATTTTATCAGAAAAGCGGTTGCCAAAACGGGAAGGAGTTGCTATCCTTATAACAGAAGAATCGGTTTGTGCCGGCGGCTTTTTTAGTAAAGTTTTAGCAGAGAAATGGGGATTGCAGGATGGCGAATCAATACGACGGAGTGTTACAGTTTAAAGGAAAATGGCGCGATTATCAAGAGCGGGTGCTGACAAACGCACAGCACTATCTTGCAGATCGAAAGGTGCATATTGTGGCGGCGCCCGGCTCGGGGAAAACGACGCTCGGCATTGAACTGATCCGCCGGCTTGGTGCGCCGTGCCTCATTTTATCGCCGAGCATCACCATCCGGCAGCAGTGGCTTTCCCGCATTACCGACGGCTTTCTGATGCCCGGAAACGATCCCGACAAGCTGCTGTCGAACAACTTAAAAGCAATGAAGCCAATTACTGCGATCACCTATCAAGCGCTGTACAGCGCGATGAAGCAGGAACAGGGAGAAGTGTGCGGCGCGGAGGAGGAAGAGGACGAAACAGTACCGGCTGAGACGGTCGATTTTAAAGATTTCCGGATTTTTGATGCGGTCAAGGCCGCCGGTGTTCGGACAATCTGCTTAGATGAGGCGCACCATCTGCGCAGTGAATGGTGGAAAGCGCTCGAAGCGTTTTTAAAGGAACTTTCATCTGTCACGGTGATCGCGCTGACTGCTACACCGCCGTATGACAGTACACCCGCGCAGTGGAAACGGTATATTGATCTGTGCGGACCGATTGACGAGGAGATTTTTACACCCGAACTGGTACGGGAGGGGAGCCTTTGTCCGCATGAGGACTATGTCTATTTGAACTGGCCTGCAAAAGAGGAGCTTGCAGAGATTCAAAAACAGCAGGAAACGGTGGCACAGTTTCGAAATCGTCTGCTGTCCGACCCCTCCTTTACCCAAATGATCGCTTCGCATCAGGGACTGCTGTATCCTGAATCATACAGCGAGCAGTTTCTCGATCATCCTGCGTATTTTTCAGCACTGCTGATTTTTTGTCAGGCACAGCAGATCGACTATTCTCCTTATTTAAAAGAACTGATCGGCACAAAAGGCAGACTGCCCGATTTAAGCGACGAATGGCTCGAAATTTTGCTGCAGGGCTTTTTCTATGATGATGCCGATTCGTATTCCGTGGAGGAAGCAAAGCGGGAGGCGCTGTTAAAAGAGGCGAAAGCGGCAGGGTGTGTCTATCGCAGGCAGATCACGCTCACAAAAAAAGAGACGATGGAAAAGCTGCTTGCGAAGAGCAGCGGAAAGCTTTCAAGCATTCAGACGATCGTGCGTATGGAGCATCAGTCGCTCGGTGACACGATGCGGATGCTGATTTTATGCGATTATATTAAAAAGGACGTTTTGCCGCTTGTGGGCACAGAGCGGGAGATGAAAGCCGAGATCGGCGCGGTTCCGATCTTTGAATCGCTTAGACGCTTACAGATGGAGGGCATTCGGCTTGCATGTGTAAGCGGCTCGGTGGTGCTGCTGCCGATGGACACGCAGCAGACGATTCAAACGCTGCTTGCCATGCGCGGCAGCGAGGGGACGCTAGTGCCGGTTAAGGAAACCGGCTACGGGGAACTGCAAGTGAAAGGGACGAGTACCCATGTGGTCGAGGCGGTGACGGAGCTGTTTCGTTTGGGTGAAGTGAACACGATGATCGGAACCAAGTCTTTGCTCGGTGAGGGCTGGGATGCGCCGTTTGTCAATGCGCTGATTCTTTCCACCTATGTCGGTTCCTTCATGCTCAGCAATCAGATGCGCGGCCGTACCATCCGCACCGACCGTACCAATCCTAAAAAGACGGGCAATATCTGGCATTTGGCATGTGTCTTTCCGAAACGGTCGGGGCAGACAAAGCATGTCGATCTGACGGGGGATTACCAGACACTGTGCCGCCGGTTTGATGCGTTTTTGGGTGTGTCGGCGACAGAACCCGTGATCGAAAGCGGGATTGGACGGCTCGCGATCCCTGCGTTTGACACGCGCGAGGAGATGGAGCGCATCAATCAGACGATGCTTCTGCGCGCGTCCGACCGTGACGCGCTGCGTGCGCGGTGGCAAAACGCGTTTACGGAAATTCACGGCGGAATGGAAGTCGAGCAGGTGGAGGCGGTTCCTAAAGAGGACGTTCAGACCGGATATGTCTTTGTCCATGCACTCGGAATGGAAATTTTGTGTGTTGTCCTGGCTGTTTTGTTCGCCCTTGGACGGCTGTTGATGACAGGCGGGCATGCGGTATCGTTTCTGCTCGGTGTCGGACTGCTTGCAGCGGCGTTTTTTGCAGGGAAATATGGCGTGAAGCTCTTCCGGTTTGGCACACCGGAGCGGCGCATGAAGCGTATCAGCGAGGCGATGCGTTTGGCGCTCATTGAAATCGGTGCGTTGGACGATCCTGCGCATTGCAAAGTGGAGGTCGAATCGGTGGAAGGCGTACTGATCGGTACGTGGCTGAAAGGCGCAAGTATGCGCGACAAGACGACGTTTGCCTGCTGTATGGAAGAGCTCTGGGGGATCATTGACAATCCGCGGTATCTGCTGATGCGCGTAAAAAAACATACGGACGAATACTATAGCGTTCCCGAATGCTTCGGCAGGCAGAAAGAACGCGCGCTCGTGTTTGAAAAGCAGATGCGCAAGGTACTCGGCAACTATCGTGTGGTCTATACCCGTACACCCGAAGGGCGGCGGATTCTTTTGCGCGCGCGGACAAAATCGTTTGTAAATAAAAATCAGCGCGCACTGCTCTCAAAAAAGGTGGCAAAAGGGAAATATGAATAAACAGAAAAGATTTGTATAAAACGTACAAAAGACTTGAAAAACGAGCAGGAATCTATTATAATAAGAAAAAAACAGCCATTCCCGTTTTACGGGTGATGGCTGTTTTGGTATCGGAATATATTGTGGGGCTGACCGGTGCAAAGCGCTCATTTGTTCTAAAATGAAAAATTAATCAAGAAAGGATGCACGATTGTGGCAGATTTGAATCAGTACAACAAAGCGCGTCAGGAAATGATCGAAGCACGCCGTCAAAAAGCAGAAGGAACGATAGAACCTGCGGCGCCCACCGTCTATGCCAAACCGCAGACTGTACAGAAAAAATTGGAGAATTTTTGGTACCACTATAAATGGTTTGTGGTCGCAGCCGTTTTTTTGCTGGTGATTGTTTCAATCTCGGCGGCGCAGCTGCTGGGCAGAACCCAATATGATGTGTCCATTGTCATCGCGACGCAGCAGCCGCTGCAGGGACTTGAAGAGGTGTTCCGCCCCGGACTTGAAAGCATCGTTGATGACTATGATCAAAATGGTCAGAAAAGTGTGGAGATTGATGCGTATCAGCTCGGTGATGCTGAGAATGCACAGATGTCTACACAGCTCAGCCAGATGAATTATGAAAAATTGGCGGCACGTGTTTCTACAAGAAAAGATTTTATCTTTATTTTGGATGATGTGGGATACGACTATCTGACCGGAATGGGGATTGAATTTGAAGACCTCTCCGCATATTCGGACAGTGACAATATCAAAGGTGACCGCTGTATGTTGGATGGGACAAAAGGCGGCGAGATGATGAATTTAGAGGGGACAGGCGATGCACTGTATTTCTGCTTTGTCGATTTCGATACGTACACAGAGAGCCTAAAAAATGATGAATCGATCGTAAAAGCACATGAAAATCAGGAAGAATATTTTAAACAGCTGATCGCGCCGGCAGATTGATCTATGCCGGTACGCAGGCTTACAAAGACAAAAAAGCCGGAAGAACGGAGAATTCTCCGGCTTTTTGCTTCGTTTTCAGGCATAATACGTAAAAAAGGCAACAAATACTTGCCATTTTCCCGTTTCCAGAGTACAATAAAGCAGGTGATGTTATGAACAGACGCTTTTTAAAAGGGATTCTCGTTTTGCTTTGTGCGGTGTCGTTTTTGATGGTGTCGTTTCCGGTTTCTGCGGCCGAAACTGCCCGTGATCTCACGGACAGTCTGTCGCTTACACACAGCCGGAACATTTCGCTTTCAAAGCTCACAGACCGCTCCTATACATCAAAAATTCAAATGGAAGCGTCGGACGTGCTCACGCTGCGTGCGCAGGAGCCGATTGCTGCGCTCTATCTTGTATTTGACCGTCCGCCTGAGCCGTATACGGTGGTAAGCGGTGAAACGGTCATCTCATGCGGTACGCAGGGCTTTTTGCATGAAACGATCTATGTGCCCAATCCGCAGACAGAGATTTCGATTACGCTTCCGGCGTCGATTCTTTGCGATGTGTACGCGTTTTCTGCGGGAACGCTGCCCGCCTTTGTGCAGGATTGGAATGCGCCGTACGACGACTGCGATCTGCTGCTGTTGCCGACGCACGCCGATGATGAGCACTTGTTCTTCGGCGGGATTATGCCGTATTATGCTGGCGAACAGGGAAAAAAGGTACAGGTGGCGTATCTGACGAATCACTGGGGCGAGCCGTATCGTCCGCATGAACTCTTAAACGGACTGTGGACTGTCGGGATTCGCGCCTATCCGGTGATTTCAGAATTTAACGATCTTTACTCGATGTCGCTCGACCATGCAAAAACGCTGTATGATACAGACAAAATGCTCGCCTATCAGGTGGAACTGATTCGCCGGTTCCGTCCTGAGGTGATTGTCGGGCACGATGTAAACGGGGAATACGGACACGGCGTCCATCAGTTAAACACATATCTGCTGATGCAGGCGGTCGAAATGAGTGCGGACGAGCAGTCTTACCCCGCGTCCGCGCAGAAGTACGGGACATTTGACGTGCCCAAAACGTATTTGCACTTATATAAAGAAAATGAACTGGTGATGGACATTGATGAGCCGCTCTCTGCGTTTTCGGGGAAAACCGCCTATGAGATGGCAGTGGAGGGCTTTGCACAGCACCGTTCCCAGCAGCAGTGGTTTTCTGTTGAGAAAAGCGGGAAATATGATTGCAGGAAATTTGGACTATATCGCACGACCGTCGGTTTGGACAGCGGTATAGGCGATCTGTTTGAGCATATTGACGCACCAAACGAGCCGGCGCAGACGGCAGAACGTGTCGGTGATCTGACGATCACGCGCGCACAGACACAGCCAAACGCAAACGAAGATCAGCCAAAATCGCAGGACAATCAGCTTCTGCTCATTGGTTTGGCCGTTTTGATCGGTGTTGTACTGCTCTGTGCTGCGGCAGTGCTTTGTTTACGAATCAGAAAAAGGAGAATACGCAGATGAAAATTCAGTCGTCTACGAAAAAGGGAAGAGTCAAACGAGTGATTGCACGCACGGCGATTATGCTCGGTATCTGTTTGGCAGCAATCATCGTGTTTATTTATTCAGCGATGCTCGTGATTTGTTACGGACCTTCGCCGCGCGCACGCGATCTGTTTGTGAATACGTGTATGGAAACGAGCTTTTTAAAATATTTTCCGCCGCTTGTGCTGTCCTCTTCGCAGATTGAAGTCATTCAAAAAGCCAACAGCATTGTGGACAACGGCGAAGTGACGGTCGGTCAGCAGGATTATACGAATGTGGAAAATCAGAATACCAGCCAGCCGGCGATTGAAATTGTGGATGTTGTCGGCGCGACCTATAAGGGAAAAATGATGATCGTAAAAGATCCGTCACGCGTCGTGGTCGGTACCTCCTCTGATACATTCAGCGCCGACAAAGGCGGCAAAAAGCTTGACCAGATGATCGAGGACGAAGGCGCGATTGCAGGCGTCAATGCCGGCGGCTTTGTAGACGACGGCGGCGTCGGAAACGGCGGCATGCCAATTGGACTTGTCATTAAAAATTCAAAACTGTTAAACGGTGACTTGAATACACCGGTGACGGTGGTCGGATTCGATCAGAAAAATATGCTTCATGTCGGAACCATGACCGGTCAGCAGGCACTTGATAAAGGATTGCGGGACGCGGTCAGCTTCGGACCGGCGCTTGTCGTCAACGGAAAACCGCTCGAGGTTAGCGGTACAGGCGGCGGACTTAATCCGCGCACCGCAATCGGACAGCGTGCCGACGGGTCTGTGCTGATTCTTGTCATCGACGGCCGTCAGCCGCACAGCCTTGGCGCAACGCATAAAGACCTGGTGGATGTCATGGTCGATTTCGATGCGGTCAACGCCTGCAACTTGGACGGCGGTTCTTCCTCCATGATGTATTATCAAGGAGAACTGCAAACGGTTTGCTCGTCGCTGTACGGGCCGCGCCGCATTCCGACGGCGATTTTGGTGAAAGAATAAGGAGGCGCTTAGCATGAGTCAGTCGGTCGAAACGATTGAGAAAGAGAAAAGTCCTGCCAAAAAACAAAAGAAACCACATTCCACCTTTTTCAAAGTCGCATGGGGCGTTGTGTTCGTCTTTGTGGTCATGATCTTTACAGCGTTGCTGATTCTTTGGAATTATCTTGATAACTATGAGCGTTCCGATCCGCGGTATTATCTCGATCAGGTCGTAACGCTTTTGGAAAATAAGCAGTATGAAGAGGCGGCAAGGGAATCCGGATTTGAAGAAACCACCTTTTTTACATTTGAGCGTTTTGAGGAGTATGTGACCGATATTCTCGGTGACAGTACCGATCTTAGAGTGGTTGAATCAAAGTCCGATGCGGAAAATGAACGCAATTATCGCGTTGTCGGTGAAAACGGCGAGTTAAAATTTGTGCTGACCGAACAGCCGAACACATTGGGATTTGGTTTTTCCAGCTATTCTGTAAAGCTTGATCTCGGCAGCGGCGGCACATGGAAAATCGTGGCGCCTGATGAGATTGCCGTTTCTGTGGACGGCATCGAGCTCGACGATACGTACCGCTTAGATGAGCAGATGATTCCGGACCCGTATGAGACGCTGTTGGACACGTCGCTGGCGCCGCAGCTTGCGGTGTACGAGGTGTCCGGCTTGTATACGCGTCCGGTGGTGACGGCGGAAAATGCGGAGATCGTGTATGACGAGGACAACACCACCGTACGGATTACCGATTCGCTCAAAACACCGGCGGCTGAACGCGAGGAAATGATTATTAACGCAGCCAAAACATACGCAGCGTTCATTTCCGGCGATGCGCAGATGAAAGACGTCGCGGCACTGCTTTACGATCAGACGAAATTTTACGAGTCGATCAAAACGTATTCAAGCTATTGGTATATTGACCATGACAGCGCGGAGGCAGAGAATGTCAAATTGTTTAACTATACCGAATACGCGGAAAACGCCTTTTCCGCAGAGGTGACATTTGACTATCGCGTGAAACGGACAAAGGGTAATATCAATCAGGTGTATCCGACCCATTACCGTTTGTCGTTTATGGAAGTAGACGGGGAGATCCGCTTAATCAATATTGAGGTGCTTTAAAGAGATTGGTTTAAATCCGAAAAAAGGGGATGCTGCGGCGTCCCCTTTTTCTTTCTCAGCAAGGCAGGAATGATTGAATGAAATCGACACATTTTGGGTATTTCGCTTATTGCAAAAAGAAAACGGTAAAAATACTGTGTGTTTTGTACAGAATTTTAGTTGCAAGAACCGACGGGATATGATATAATAAATCAGAACAGGATTTCTGTGCTTTTTTTGAAAAAATGACGTTTTGGAAGGGATGGCGCAATGGCTCAAAAATTACTCTCGGTCGAATCTCCCTCGATTCTTTCAGCGGTATTCGGTGCATATGACGAACACGTTCATCAGCTGGAACAGGCATTTCATGTTCAGATTGTCAGCCGCGATACACAGCTTAAAATTACAGGGGAGCCGGATTCGATCAATCAGGCATGCCGTGCGCTGGACGCGCTGTTTGAAATGGCGCGGGGCGGTGAGGCGATTACCGATCAGGCGGTACGGTATCTCGTATCGTTAACGGATGATACACAGGTGGAGCGTGCAAAACATCTCTCCGACAGCTGCATTTGTGTGACGGCAAGCGGAAAACCGATCCGGCCAAAAACGCTCGGACAGAAAAAATATATCGAGAGCATTCAAAATAACACCATCGTGCTGGGCGTCGGTCCTGCGGGAACCGGCAAAACGTATTTGGCTGTTGCAATGGCAGTGCGCGCGTTCCGTGCGCAGGAAGTCAGCCGTATTATCCTCACCCGCCCGGCGGTGGAGGCTGGCGAAAAACTCGGTTTTCTGCCCGGTGATTTGCAGATGAAGGTCGATCCGTATTTGCGTCCGCTGTATGACGCACTGTTTGATATGTTCGGCGCGGAGGCCTTTGCAAGACAGCAGGAACGCGGTGTGATCGAGGTGGCGCCGCTTGCGTATATGCGCGGCCGCACACTGGATGATTCGTTTATCATTCTCGATGAGGCACAGAATACGACGCGGGAACAGATGAAAATGTTTTTGACGCGTCTTGGTGCAAACTCCAAAGCGGTGATCACAGGCGATGTGACACAGATCGATCTTCCCGACGCACGGAAATCGGGCTTGATCGACGCGATGAAGGTGCTCGCACATGTCGATGATATCGACACGGTGCTCTTTAATGACAAGGATGTCGTCCGGAATCGGATTGTACAGGAAATTATCAAAGCATATGCAAAATTTGAGAAAAAAGGAGAACGATGAATCATGGATAAGCTTAAGGTACTGATTAGCAACAGACAAAAGGAAGTGAAAATTCCCTCCGGAATCCGATTGCTGATCCGCCGCTGCTGCCACGCAGTGCTGGTATCGGAAGGCTTTGAAGGCAGTGCGGAGGTCAGCGTTTCGTTTATTTCCAATCATGAGATCAAACAGCTCAATGAACAGTACCGCCACAAAGATGCGGCAACCGACGTGCTGTCTTTCCCGCTCGGCGAAAACGGGAAATGGGATAAAAACGAGGAGACCGGCGCGTATATGCTCGGCGATATTGTGATTTCGGCAGAAAAGGCATTTGAACAGGCGAATATGTACGGCCATACCATTCAGCGTGAAATCGGCTTTTTGACCGTCCATTCGATGTTCCACCTGTTGGGCTATGACCACGAGGACGGCGGTTTGGCTGCACGGCAGATGCGTGAAAAAGAGGAAAATGTGCTTCAGATGCTGGGCCTTTCAAGAACCGGAAGCTATATTGTATAACCGATGAATCCGTTTATGAGATTTTTGCGCGGCTTTTTATATGCCGCGCACGGAATCGGCTCGTGTATCAAACGGGAGCGAAATATGCGGGTGCATTGCTGTGCTGTGATGCTCGTGCTCTACTTTTGTCTGTTTTTTAAGCCTAACCGCATGGAATTCGCATTATTGATGCTTTGTTTTGGCTTGGTGATTGGCGCGGAGGCGGTCAATACGGCGGTAGAGGCGCTGGCTGACCGGCTTCATCCAGACATTCATCCTGCAATCCGTTTGGCAAAGGACGCGGCGGCAGGCGCCGTGTTGGTTGCGGCGCTTGCAAGCGTGCTGGTCGGACTCTTTTTGTTTGTATGGACCGATCGGTTTTTGCCTGCGCTTTATTCGATGATGACGACGCCCACCGGATGGATCGGACTGCTGTGTCTGGCGGCGTTATCTGTGATCGTCGTGTTTGTCATTCCGATTCCGAAAAATGAAATGAAACAAGAATACAGAGGAACAAATGGAACAAAATAATCAGTCAAAATCAGCGTTTGTCGCGATTGTCGGCAAACCGAATGTAGGAAAATCATCGCTTTTGAATTTGCTGCTGGGCGAGAAAATTGCGATTGTTACAAGCAAGCCGCAGACCACCCGTACACGGATTATGGGTGTGCTGACAAAAGGTGCGGTGCAGTTTGTGTTTTTGGATACGCCCGGCTTTCACAAGGCGAAAACAAAGCTTTCCAATACAATGCGCCGCGTCGTGACCACTTCGATCAAGGACGTGGATATTGTCATGCTTGTGGTAGAACCGCGCGGTGCGCTGACCGAGTCGGAGTTATCACTCATTGAAAACATCAAAGCCGCAAAGATTCCGGCGATTCTGGTGATTAACAAGACCGATTTGTATGCGGACAAGTCGGTGGTTGCCGAGCGAATCGCGGAGCTTACCGCACTGTATCCGTTTGACGCAGTCGTTCCGCTGAGCGTTGCGGAGAAAAAGGGAACCGACGCGCTGCTTTACGAACTCACGAATTACGCAGAGGAAGGCGAGCACTATTTTCCGGACGATACGCTCACCGATCAGCCGGAGCGCGTGATTGCGGCGGAGATTATCCGTGAAAAGCTGCTCCTTTTTATGCAGCAGGAAATTCCGCACGGCACGGCTGTGATTATCGAGAAAATGCGTGAACGCGAAGATCGTCCGATTCTCGATATTGAAGCGACGATTTATTGCGAAAAGGCAAGCCATAAAGGAATGATTATCGGCAAAGGCGGCCAGTCGTTAAAGCGGATCGCTTCCGCGGCAAGAGCCGATCTCGAATCATTCCTTGACACGAAGGTCAATCTTCAGTGCTGGGTAAAGGTGCGGGAGGATTGGCGCAATCAGGAAAGTATGATCCGCAATTTCGGGCTGTCGGATGATTCGTAACAATCATTTCCATGAATGAATGCTCCTCCGGTGCAAAAAGTAATCATAATCCGCAAAAACGGATCGGTGATTTTTGTCCGGAGGTGTTTTCGTGCAGACGGAAAAAGAAACGATGCTTTGGAACCGCTTTGAGCAAAGCGGAAAGATTGACGACTATCTGTTGTATGCGCAGTGCGCGCACGGTGATTTGACGGGAATGATAAGCGATGCAGAAAAAGACAAAGGGAATGATTTTAAAGGAGCGGAACATCGGGGAAAATGACCGGATTCTCACGGTATTGACCGCGGACCGCGGACTGATTGAAGTTTGTGCAAGACGCAGCCGCTCGCCGAAAAGTCCGCTGACCGGTGCGACACAGGTTCTTTGCTACAGCGAGTTTTGCCTGTTTCAGGGAAAATCGTATGAAACGGTGGACAGCGCGGAGCTCATTGAGTCGTTTTATGATTTGCGGCTTGATGTGGTGAAATTATCGCTCGCGGGCTATTTTGTGCAGCTCTGCGCGTTTTTATCCCCCACAGAGGAAAACTGCGCCGAGGTGCTGCGGCTGCTGCTAAACACCTGCTATTTTTTGGAGAAGGAAACGTATCCGATTGCGCACTTAAAGCCGGTGTTTGAACTGCGGATTCTCTCCTTAAGCGGATTTATGCCGAATGTTGTGGCATGTGACCGGTGTGCGGCGTATGAAACGGACGAAATGGTCTTTTTGCCCCTTTACGGGCGCTTGATGTGCAAGGAATGCTATGAACTGTCCGAATATGCGTCGCCCGATACGATGTGCGTGCATCTGCATCCGGCGGTGCTCGCGGCGGTGCGGCATATTGTGTTCTCTCCTTTTGAGAAACTGTTTTCGTTCCAGATTCCCGCAACATGCCGCCGGCAGCTTTACGATTTAGCGGAAGTCTATACGCAGATGCACACCGAAACAGAACTCAAATCCTGGACGATTTTTAATACATTATTTGACAGAGGTAACATATGATTAACGAAAAATATTGCCGGGTGCTGGAACTTGACAAAATCCTCACCCGACTTTCCGAACTGACTTGCTGTGAAACGGCGCGTCAGCGTGCGCTGTCGCTAAAACCGAATGACAATCTTTCGATTGTAAAGGATGAAACGGCAAAAACGAATGACGCATTTTTGCTGTCGGCGCATTTTGGCACGCCTGTGTTCACAAAAATGGACGACCCCTCCGAGCACTTAAAGCTTGCGCAGGTGGGCGGTATTTTAACACCGCGCGCGATTTTGAATATCGCGGCCGTCTTAAAACAGGCGCGTACGCTGCTTGAATGGTACGAGCAGTGCGCCAATGTGCAGAATACATTAAAGCCGGTGTTTTCCATGCTCATGGCAAACCGCCCGCTTGAAAAACGGATTGCGTCCGTGTTTGTTTCCGAGGAAGAAGTAAGCGACACGGCGAGCGATACGCTCATGTCCATCCGGCGCAAAATCCGTTCGGCAGGCAGCCGGATTCGTGAAACACTCGATAAAATGATCCGCTCATCGACGTATCAAAAGGCGTTGCAGGAAAACCTCGTCACGATGCGTGACGGACGGTATGTATTGCCTGTCAAGGCGGAATACAAGAGCACCGTAAGCGGTTTGGTGCACGACACCTCCTCTTCGGGTGCAACGCTGTTCATTGAGCCGATGGCGGTTGTCGAGGCGAACAATGAAATCCGTGTGCTGCAGTCGCAGGAGAAAGCCGAGATTGAGCGCATTTTGGCGGAGCTTTCGGCACTGTGCGGCGAGCAGGCGGATGTGATTGCGTCCGACTTTGAAACGGTGATCGCGCTCAATCTCTACTTCGCAAAGGCACGCCTTGCTGAGCAGATGAACGCTGTACTTCCGCGGATTACCGAGGATGGACAGATCGTGTTAAACCGCGCGCGCCATCCGCTCATTGCGAAAGAAAAGGTCGTGCCGATCACACTTTCGCTTGGGCAGTCGTACCGGTCGCTCGTTGTCACCGGTCCGAATACCGGCGGTAAAACGGTTACGCTCAAAACGATCGGCTTACTCACACTCATGACGATGTGCGGTCTGCTCGTGCCTGTTTCCGATCACAGTACGATTTCGATTTTCAAGAAGATTCTCGTCGATATCGGCGACGAACAGAGCATCGCGCAGAACCTGTCCACTTTCTCGGCGCACATGACGAACATCGTATCGATCTTAAACGAAGCTGACGGACACAGTCTGGTGCTGGTCGATGAGCTCGGTTCCGGAACCGATCCGGTCGAGGGTGCGGCGCTTGCGCAGTCGATTTTGACAGAATTGTTCCAAAAGGGCGCCATCGTCGCGGCGACGACACACTATGCGGAGTTAAAGGTCTACGCGCTCGAAACGGAGGGCGTCGAAAACGCGTCGTGTGAGTTTGACGCAAAAACATTGCAGCCGACATACCGGCTGATGATCGGCACACCCGGCCGGTCGAATGCGTTTGAGATTTCGCGCCGGCTTGGCATCAGTGAGACGGTTCTCTCGCGTGCATCATCGCTTGTGGAGAGCGACAAAAAGAGCTTTGAGGATGTCATTGACCGGCTCGAATCGTCGCGGCAGGAGAATGAGGAGAAAAACCGTGAGCTGGCAGCGCAGATCAAAGCGCTCAAAGAGGAGCGCGAGTCACTGCGCACGGCAAACCATGACGCGATCATTCAAAAAGAACAGATCATTGAGCAGGCACGCAAAGAGGCGAGCCGGATTGTGGATGCAGTCAAGCTTGACGCGAACCTCATTATGGATGAACTTCAGAAGCTGCGCCGTGAAAAGGAGAAAGAGGACTTCATCCGGCGAACCGGCGAGGCAAAATCGCAGCTGCGCGGAAAGCTTGACAAGCTCTCCGATCAGGCAAATCCGGTGGTGAAGCGGTCGAATGAGGGCTATGTGCTGCCGCGTCCGCTCAAAAAGGGCGATACGGTGCTGATTGTGGATATCGACAAGACGGCGACAGTACTCGAAGTGCCGGATAAATCGGGAAATGTGCTCGTACAGGCAGGCATTATGAAAACGCGCGTGCCGGTATCGAATCTGCGGCTTGACGAAAAGGCGAAAAAGCCGAAGCTCAACGGTGCGTCGATCCGCACGATTTCGTCGAATAAAGGGGCGAAAACGGCACGCGGCATGATGGAGCTTGACCTGCGCGGACAGACGGTCGAGGAGGCGCTTATGGAGCTTGATATGTTTATAAGCCGCAGTCTTCTTTCGCATATTGAGCAAGTGACAATCATCCACGGCAAGGGAACCGGCGCACTGCGCAGCGCAGTCCACAATTACCTAAAACACTGCAAACAGGTGAAAAGCTTCCGTCTCGGCGTATACGGCGAGGGTGAAACGGGCGTTACCATCGTGACCTTTAAATAAAAGGAAAAAAGAGTGAGCAAACCTGCTCACTCTTTTTTTGTGCGCGGATCAGAATGATTTTCGAGCTGATGCCGGCTGTATTCATGTTTAGTGATTGCCATTTTTCTTTCGTGCGCGTTGTTCGCCAGCACGGTCAAAAGCGGGAAAACTCTTATGATGATTTGTATGATGACTGCAAATAAACAGTATTCAATAGAAAAATTCATGTTTTCACCTCCTTTTTTGTTTCTTGTCTTTATTTTAAACCCGTAGAAATTTGTTCGCACACCTGTTTCCAAAAGAAATCAGAAAAAATTTTTGCATGTTAAACCGCTTTTGGAGGCGGATTATGCACCGGCAGACAAAATCGCTTGGAAAATCATTCTGCCTTAAAAAAGGGGATTGACAAACCGCGTTCAGGTTCTCAGGTTCGTAGAATACGCAAGTGGTTAGTTTTAACTAACTACACTGGATAACAGCATGCCGGTACGATTCAAAACGCGTAGCACCGGTTTGTCAAAACAGATCGGCAGTGCCCTACAAGCGTCGAGGAAAATCATGACGCAAGCGGCTTATATAAACCAAAGGACTCCGGCATGTGCAAAGTAAAGCGTAAACAGGAAAAGGAGTGGCTGCATGTTCAATCGAAAAAAAGCATTATTGATTGATAGTTTGCTCATTGTCGTTTTTGTCGTGATGGCGGCAAGCGGTTTTGCCGTTCATTTTGCAGGGGGAAAGGCATTGGCGATCACGCACAGTGCATCGGGTGTGCTGTTTATTGTTCTGGTCATTCTGCATATTGTAAACCATGCGAAAATGATGAAGCAGATGATGAAATCCGCGAAGCACACATCAGGCGCATCGGGGAAAGCTTGAAGTGTTTTTCGTCAAACGAAACGAAAAACGGCACCGCCGAATGTTTGGCTGTGCCGTTTTATTATGCTGTTTTATATGTGCCATCCCGTCTTTGTGCGGCAGACACGCTGTAACATACGCGTTATGACTGGGTCGCGTACCGCCAGATGTCGCGTTCAACGCAGACATTTAAGCCGCAGCCGCCCGCGGGCGTTAGATTGTATTTTACATACAGCTCCGCAAGCATTTCCTTGACTGCACGGAAATAGTCGAGGTCGGGCGGTGTCATCGAGTTCATGACCGGTTTGCCGAACGGCATCCACACGGAAGCCGACGGAATAATCCCGCGCTCCGCTAAGAATGCGGCGCCTTGTTTGAGCGTTTCGATCGGCTCCAATCCGATGATAAAGTTTGAAAAGGCACGGTTTGGTCCGTATTTCTCCGCGATATAAGAAAGCGCGTCCAAATGCCGCTGTTTGGTCGTGAACAAGCGCTTGCCCGGTGTGATGACCGCGGCACGTTCGTCGTCCCAGACTTCAAGGCTGCACGCAATCCGGTCTGCGCCCAGTGAAAAATAACGGTCGATGATTTCATGCGATTCAGGCGGTGTGATATAGAGAAGCACTTCGCCGTTTAATCGTTTTCGCGGCAGTGCGGAAAGATAGCGGGTGATGTGTGCGGCTTCTTTGTTTGCGTCAAACGTGGAACCACCGGTGATCTGCACGCTGTTTGTACTGCAATGGTCGATGGCGTAGTTTACCACTTCACTTACGTCCTCGGGCGAGGGGATAAACGGCATCGGTTTGCCGCGCTTTGCAAGCGATTCGAACTGACCGCCTGAGAAGCAGTATTGACAGGGCTTTCCTGCCTGCGCGTATTCACAGGGCCACAGGCATTGAAACGCGACCCAATCGCAGCCCTGTAATACGGCGTTGCCGATGTAGGGCATTCCGGAAGCTGTTTTCTGTTTGTAAAAATCCGTGTGCGGCAAAAAGGTGACCGGACAGATCGCTTCATCCCCGCTGCACAGGATGGGTGTTTCATCGACAAGCCGGATACGAAAATCTGTTTTCATGTCGGAGAGATACCGAAACAGCTTTAAATTGTCCCAGGAAAACATGGACGACAGCGTCGAGAGATGAAATCCCATGTCGGTTGCCATGACGATGGTTTCATCCGGCAGCTTAAAACAGTTGCAGGTCAGTGCGTTGGCGTTTAATCGGTGCGTCGGTGAAAAATGCTGATAGACCGCTTTGTCGATGGTCAGTCCGTGGCTGACGACCAGACATTTGAGTTCCACCGAATCAATTTCACGGTTTTGATAGATGTACTTCATCATAGAAATCCCTTACCTTTATTCGTTTAAAAAGTCACTCCGTTCGGGGTGATCAGTCGACTGTTTTTGCTGTTATTATAGCGCATTTGATTCAAAATGTAAAGACAAATAAACCGGGAAGACGATGGAGGAAAGTCGATCGGAAACAGAAAAAAGCTGTCTGTGCTTTTTGCACAGACAGCTTTCATTAGTGCCTTTAGGCTTAAGAAAACCCCTGGTTCTACCAGGGGTAAATAAAAAAAGCCTTGGCAAATAAAACCTCCGTGCTACAATCGAGATGGTTTGGCAACCGCATCACGAAAGAGCAAGGAGG
>CALXAM010000051.1 GCA_944386285.1 uncultured Clostridia bacterium
AATATAATAATCCCCCTGCAATTCATACCAAAGGCCATTGCTTTCATCGTAAATATAAATAAAATAAGCATCCCTCTACACATCTTCTAAGACCTAACGATGTGTAAATGAATTCTTTCGCTTTCTCTACCCGGTGGCAGAATAATTTTATGCTTAAGTATTGTATTACATTCCGAATTCAGAGTCAATACTTTTTACAAATTTTTTGAGTATCTCGTCTGTGAGCTTTCAAAAGCACTCTCCGAAAGAGAAAAGCGGCAGAGATTTCTCCCTGCCGTCTTGCCTTATGCGTAAATGATTTCCGTATTCACAATCTCCCTTACACACGCTCTTATGTTATTCATTCTTCCCATCCATTCTAAGGCGTTTTCCGCCTTTAGGCGTTCCGTGATACCCTGTGCCTGCTTCATCTGTTCCACAAGTCTTTCAAAGCGTTTCTCCGCCTGTTTATCGACATCGGCAAGATAAGCATTCAACTTGCCACTTGTGAGTAGCGTGGCGTAAAACGCCCTCTTATGTTCCTGTAAATAGCGTTTGTGTCGCTGCCCCCATAAACCGACAGGTTTGTTTTCTTTTTCGGCTGGTAAGGTCAGACAAGGGATATAATAATCTCCTTGCAGTTCATACCAAAGACCGTTGCTTTTATCATAAATATACTTGTTCATTAAAAAATCCTCCACTATAATATATTCGCACATATGTCACAGTTCTCCGATTGCCACGCTCTGTTATATCTTGTTGTCAGACTTTCTTGCCCTTGAATTTGCCCTTATGAGCAGTCAGGGAAAGAGTAAACTTGTGTGAAATCATATAAAGGGATAAGGCGAACACATTGCGATAAATCCTTTATTTTCAAGGCTTTTGGAGGATTTTATTGATAACCTATGGAGAGCAATAATCACTCATAATTTTATGGTTTTCAAATTTATATTTTGAGTAAAATCAATACTTAAATAAAAACGCGATCCGCATTTTATGCGGATCGCGATAATGTATTTTAGGGTATTATATGTTTTCTTTATCATTTACTCCATCCAGAGCATTTTGTTTTTCAACTCGTACAATCCCAATATGTTTGCCGTCTATTTGTTCTGCTGTAAGGCAAACATTCCCGATAAAAACAGAAGGAAGCTGTGTATCTGTCGGAATGTAGCCGAGCTGTTCAATCATGAATCCGGATACGGTATCACAATTTGTTTCAGGGGGTTCAATCTCCAATTCGTTGCAAAGCTCATCGAGTGAAAAGTTTCCGACCACACGATAAACTGTTTCGGAGAGCTTTAACAGATCGGGAACAGCATGGTCGTTTTCATCTTGAATTTGTCCCACAATTTCTTCTGCCAAATCTTCGATGGTGACAATGCCGGAGAAGCCTCCGTATTCATCAATCAAAATTGCAATATGAATATGTGCATTCTGCATTTCTTTCAGCAGGATATTTGCCGGTTTGGAATCCGGAACGAAATAAGGCGCACGAATCAAAGCGTGTAATGAAACCGGCTCACCTTTGATGATTTGTTTTGCAATATCTTTGACATAGATGACACCGATAATTTTATCAATTTCCTGCTCATAAACAGGAATGCGGGAAAATCCGCTTTCGATCATTCGGCTGATCATATCATCTTGTTCGCGGTTGATATCGATTGCAACAACTTTACGACGAGGTACCATAATGTCACGTGCAGTTTTGTCATCAAATGCAAAAACCGAATTGATCATTTTTTTCGAATCATTATCAAACTGAGCGGAAAGAAGCTGTGCACGAATTTCTTCTTCAGTGACCGGTTCTTCTTCCTCTTCCGGTTTCATTCCCAGCAGTCGAAGGAAACCGTTTGTTGAAACGGAAAGCAACTTGATAAACGGGGACAGTATCTTTGAGATCAGTAAGATCGGCCGTACCGTCATCATGCTGAATTGTTCCGCGCGTTTTAATGCAATCCGTTTCGGAACCAGTTCGCCGAATACAAGGGTAAAATACGATAAGATCAATGTGACACCAACAACTGCAATGGTGCCGCTATAGGGAATACCAAATCCTGCGAGCCATTGTCCTAAGATTTGAGAAATACCGGTTGCCGCAGAAGCACTGGAAAAGAATCCGGCAAATGTAATTGCAACCTGAATGGTAGAAAGAAACTTGGTAGAGTCAGAAAACAACTGCTCCACACATTTTGCTTTTTTGTTGCCTTTTTCGGCAAGCGAATGGATCTTTGATTTGTTGACAGAAACGACCGCCATTTCGGCACCTGCAAAAAAAGCATTCACCAATGTTAACAGCAATAATACAAGCAGTTGTGCCGCAATTTCAAGACCGTTAGGGTCAGGGTCCATGAGAAATAACCTCCTTTATAAAATTAAGAAAAGTATAGCATAGCGACAGGATGGTCTACAAGTGTGGTTTTCGTTCAAAAACGGCAAAAGAAGTCAAAAAAAGAACAAACGGCGCATTCAGCGCCGTTCGCTCTTCGTTTCTTATGATTTTTTTACGAATGATTTGCAGTCAATGCATTCACACATTGTCGGATTTGCTTCGTGGGTTCCGATCATAACAGAATCAAGCGAGCAATAATCTTTTGACTGGCAGTGATATGCACACTGGTTTACGGTACAACGAATACTCTGATTTGCATGATTGCAGCAGTTTGCCATCATAAACTCCTCCTTTTGCACTTTGGGTGCAAAAACAGTATGTCCACAAAACAGGAGGTTATGCGTGTTCTTCAGAAAGCGGATTGATCTTGGTGCGTTTTACATGGATTAAGAACAGTGCACTTAAAATGAGCGAAACAAGTTCTGCGATTGGGAACGCCCACCACACTGCATCAAGCACACCCGTTTGTGCAAGCAGAAATGCGACAGGAAGCAGCACGACGAGCTGACGTCCAACGGATACATACAGACTGAGCATACCATTTCCCATTGCTTGGAAAACGGAGCTGCAAATGATTGCAAAACCAGCTAATAAGAAGCTCAGTGAGATAATGCGCAGTGCAGGAACGCCAATCTCAATCAGTTTTTCTGAAGCGTTGAACATGGATAACAGCGTTTCAGGGATCAGCATAAATACAGCCATACCGATTGCCATCAGCGCCATTGCGTAAATAATACTGTATTTGATTGCAGCGTTAATCCGTTTCGGACGGCGTGCGCCGTAGTTATAAGAAACGATCGGGACGAGTCCGTTATTTAATCCAAATACCGGCATGAAGATAAAGCTTTGCAATTTAAAGTAAACGCCAAATACCGTCGTTGCCGTTTCTGTGAATCGAATCAAAATCAGATTCATGCCATAAGTCATCACAGAAGAAATGGAAGCCATGATGATGGACGGCACACCGATAGCGTAAATTCGTTTAATGGTTGCGCCATGTGGACGGAAACCACGCAGACGAATTGTAACTTCGTGATTTTTATGATGGTTGATAAATACCGAAAGGATTGCGGCAATAATTTGTCCGATAACCGTTGCAGCAGCCGCACCGGCAATTCCCATTTTCGGGAATCCAAGCAGACCGAAAATCATAATCGGATCAAGAATGATGTTGATAATGGCACCGGTGGACTGTGTAATCATTGTTAAAAGAGTCCGTCCGGTTGCTTGCAGTAAACGTTCAAACGTGATCTGAAAAAATACACCAAAAGAGAATACACAGCAAATGGTCAAATAGGAAGTACCAAGCTCAACAATTTCTGCGTTTTGTGTTTGTGATAAGAAAAACAGTCGGGAACCGAAAATGCCGGCGATAATAAATACAATCGAACTTAAAAGAGCCAAAAATAAGCCATTTGACGCTGCGAGATCGACTTTTTCTTTATCTTTTTCTCCGAGACTTTTCGAAAGCATTGCGTTAATACCGACGCCTGTACCGGTAGCAACCGCAATCATCAAGTTTTGAATCGGAAACGCGAGTGAAACAGCGGTTAATGCGTTTTCGCTGATTTGGGCGACAAAGATGCTATCTACAATATTATAAAGTGCCTGAATCAACATGGAAATCATAATTGGTAATGACATCGTGACAAGCAAGCGATTCACAGGCATGACGCCCATTTTATTTTCGGCAAGTTCATTTGACATATTCCCCACTCCTTTTTACAAAAATAAAAGGGAGGCTTTCGCATCCCACGTGCTATGATAACACGGCAAGCAAAATTCGTCAAGTTTTTTACGAATTGTTGACAATCCTTCTTTGGGTTCGGTATAATTTAAAAAAGGAAAAGAAAAAGGAAAAGGAGAAACGCAGATGAAAAAGATTGCCTTGGTTGTTTTGGCACTATGGCTGTTTATTCTTCCGGTGGCTTCTGTGAATGCCGCTGAATACACGCAGACAATCTATTCTCGCAGCGCGTATTTTGTCAATCTTGATACAGGACGTGTACTATTTGAAAAAGACGCAGATGCTCGTATGGCGCCGGCATCTCTTACAAAAATTATGACGGTGCTTTTGGCACTTGAGTTGTGTGAGAATCCGGCTGATACAATGGTAACGATTCCAAGTCAATCGTTGTTTACCGATGTCATTGTTGAAAACGGTGCACGTATCTATTTACAGGAAGGAGAGCAGATCTCCGTCTTATCGCTTGTCTATGCCACCATGCTCAAAAGCGCATGTGATTCGGCAACGGCGCTTGCTTGGTATTTTGGAAACGGTGACGTCAATGTGTTCTTTGAGAAAATGAATCAAAAGGCGCAGTCCCTCGGAATGGTGAACACCCATTTTGCCAACGCACATGGGTTGGATGCGGAAGACCACTATAGCTCTGCACGTGATATGGCGATTTTGACAGAGGCAGCACTCGAAAATGAGGCGTTTAAGGAAGTGATTTCGCATTATTCTTATGTGATTCCTGCGACGAACAAAAGTGCGGAACGTACGGTTTCCTATACCATTGGAATGCTCAATGAGAGCAATGAAGAAGATTATTATCCGGATGCGTTTGGCGTAAAATCCGGCTATACAGGAAACGCAGGACGTTGTTTGAGCACGACAGCGTCGCGGAATGGACAAACTTACCTGTGTGTTGTACTTGGTGCAAATTTGGATCAAGCACCTGCCGGATATGGGAATCCGAATCTTACGTATACCGATTCGAAAGCATTATATGAATGGGCGTTTGAAACGTTTGCAGTCACGCAAGCGGTTCCGGATGATTTAACACAAGAGGTAGAAGTGGTTCATGGACGTGCAAAAACAGTCGGTGTAACGATGCAAAGCATTCCGGAGGTTTTGCTTGGTACGGATGAAACACTTACCTATACATATGAGATGGAACCGTCTGTAGAAGCACCTGTGGTGGCGGGTGAAACACGTCTTGGTACCATGACTGTTCTTTGTGACGGAGAAAAAGTCGGTGAGACAGTATTGGTTGCCAAAGATTCTATAGAGGCGCTTCCGTATCCCAAGTGGCTTTCCGGACTCGCGTGGTTTGGAATTCATCCGGTTTTCGTCATCCTTTTTCTTTTTCTCTTGCTCTTGCTTCTTGTATTGTATTTACGGTATCGACATGTTCAAAAAATTAAGAGAAAGCGGGCAGCGCGGCGTGCTCGTCAGCGGCGAACCAACCGCGGTGCGCTTTTAAAATAAAATAGAGGAAATCATGAATGCACGACCTGTAAAAAAGTCGTGCATTTTCTTTCTATTTGAGGTATACTTTGAATAGAAGAAAAAATGAGGATGATTACATGAAAAACAGGCTTTTTACGGTAATTCCGTGTTATAACGAACAGGAAGTTCTTCCTGAAACTGCACACCGCCTTTTAAAGAAATATGAAGATTTAATTGCACGGAACATGATTGCGCCGAATAGCCGGATTGCATTTGTAAATGACGGTTCTTCCGACCGTACCTGGGAGATCATCTGTGATTTGCACGCGTCGAATCATCTCTTTACCGGAATTGATTTAAGCCGGAATCGGGGACATCAGAATGCACTGCTGGCAGGTCTTTTAACGGTAAAGGATCATGCTGATCTGGTAATTTCAATGGATGCTGATTTGCAGGATGATATTGATGCAATGGATGAAATGATTAAAAAATATCAAGAGGGATGCGATATCGTTTACGGCGTACGCAGCAGCCGACAAAAAGATTCATTTTTTAAGCGCACAACAGCAGAAGCTTTTTATCGGCTGATGAATCGACTGGGTGCAAATACCGTGTTTAACCATGCGGACTACCGATTGATGAGCCGTCGTGCGCTTGATGGTCTTGCACAATTTCGGGAAGTAAATTTATTTTTGCGCGGATTGGTGCCGATGATTGGCTATCATACTGCCACAGTGTTATACGAGCGGCATGAACGTTTTGCAGGAGAAAGCAAGTATCCGTTTAAAAAAATGCTTGCATTTGCGTTTGAGGGAATTACTTCTTTGAGTACAAAACCGATTCGGATTATCAGTACATTAGGTTTTTTAATGTTTTTCGCAAGTATTATCATGTCTGTGATTTTTATTGTTCAGTTTTTCCTAGGACAGACCGTTTCGGGATGGGCAAGCTTAATTGTAAGTCTTTGGGCGATCGGCGGTCTTTTGATGCTGGCAATTGGCGTAGTGGGGGAATATATCGGGAAAATTTATATGGAAGTAAAAAATCGGCCGCGTTTTTTGATTTCCCGTTTTTTGGAGGATGAGAAGAACGATGAATCTGATTCATAACAAGATTGTCAATCATACGTTTGTGCGCTTTTTAGCAGTCGGCGTACTCAACACACTCGTAAGTGCTGTACTGATGTTTGTGTTATATGACGGATTTCATCTTGCTTATTGGCCGGCAACTGCTGTGGCTTATGTGGCAGGTGCGGTGCTCAGCTTCTTTTTAAATTTTCGTTATACATTTAAAAGTACAGCAAAACCGTTATGGGCCGGTGTGCGTTTTACGATCAATGTAGCGGTATGTTACGTCATTGCGTATAGTGTGGCAAAACCACTCGTCGTCTGGGTGACATCTGGCTTTCTGTCTTTGGAATGGTCAGTTCGTATTGCAATGATTGTTGGAATGGGCCTTTATACGATACTCAATTATATTGGTCAGCGCTTTTTTGCATTTGGGTGTCAAAAACAGCAGAGTTAATCATTAAAAGAGATAAATATGCTTGACTTTAATGCTGTAAAATGATACACTTTGCATAGAAAATATGTTTCTTTTAGAAGTAAGGAGTGAATTGCGATGAAAAACTGTTCTGTATGTGGAGCACAAAATCAAGACGATGATTTTTATTGTCAGCGCTGTGGTTCCTCTTTGTATTCTGGAAATCAGAATACATCATCCATGCAACGTACAGATTGGAAAGAAACGTTCCGACATTATGTTGGTTCACCGCTTTTATTAGTTGCGACACTTGTATATGGACTTTATGTACTTATCAATGTAGGAATACAGATTTATAACTGGGTTTTAATGCCGGATGCAATGGTGACAGTTATTTATCAATTTAGTTATTCGTTTGGCATGACAGATCTTTGTTCTTGGCTTGTTCAGAATGCCGAGATGGCCAATGCAGTTGCGCTTGTCATCACATTGGCAACCATGCTGCCGCAGTTCTTGATTGTTGCAGGACTTTTGGCGTTTTATGTCTCATGTAAAAAGGAAGGCGAACAAATCAAAACAGGCGGCCTTTCCATTTTGAACGTAGTTGTCATCATCATGTTGTGCTTTACCATTTTGGCATTGGTCCTCTTACTGCTTTTGTTCTTACTTATGTTGATCGTGGTAGCGGTTGAGGAAAGTGCGTGGACATTTGTTGTCGCGTTAATCATCATGCTGGTTGGACTGACAGCCATGTTGTTTTATGAAATCGGTTTGCTGCGCACGATCAGTTCGATTCGCACTGCTGCATCAACCGGTACGCGTGCAGGATCAGCTTCAATGTTTGTGATTGTTTGGAATTTCATTATGGCAGCATGCTTAACCGTCATTGTTTTAGCGCTGACGCTTCAAGGATATTATCAACTCGAAGTGTTATCGCTCGCGTCGGCAATTACAAATATTCTTTCGATTGTTTTTTATGTTTTAGTATCGCTTGTATTGCTGAGCTATCGTAGAAATGTGGAGCCTGTTTTAAAGGTGAATGTGCCGACGATGGTGCAGCCGCAATATCAGCAGCCGGTACAACCGCAGTATCAGCGACCGGTACAACCGCAGTATCAGCAGCCGGTGCAGCCGCAGTATCAGCAGCCGGTACAACCGCAGTATCAGCAGCCGGTGCAGCCGCAGTATCAGCAGCCGGTACAGCCGCAGTATCAGCAGCCGGTACAGCCGCAATATCAGCAGCCAGCGCAGACACAATATCAGACACCAACACAGCCGCAGTATCCGCAGCAGAATCGTGAAGTGATTGATGTGGATCCGTCTCAGATTCGGCCGGAGAATGGTGAAGATAAGCAGCAATAACAAATTGTATCATTTGTGTTGACTTTTCAGTAAAGAATAGATATCATAATACCAGATGACAGTACAGGGGAAGCGGAGGGACCGACTTCCCCTATTTTGTTTCTGTAAAGAAAAAGAGGGATGTTTTCATGGAGAAAAGGCCAATTTGTTATATTGCAGGAGCGGGGACGTGGAATGGAGAATCATTTGTGCCGCGGGACGGCGATTGCGTGATTGCGGCTGATGGAGGCTACCGTTATTTATTGGAACGAGGAATCCGTGTGGATTTGGTGATGGGGGACTTTGATTCATCACAACTTCCTGATATTAGAAATGTAAAAGTGTATCCCAGAGAAAAGGATGAAACGGATCTGTACATTGCAGTGCGGGAAGGATTTGAACGTGGATACCGTCGGTTTGTCATCTATGGCGGACTGAATGGAGAACGATTTGATCACACACTCGGAAATCTGCAAATTGTTGTACGACTGGCGAAAGAAGGAGCTACCGCTTGTTTGGTTGATGGTAAAACAACCATTACCGCAGTACATAATGGCGAATTGATTCTTCCGCCGCACCTCCGTGGATATCTTTCGGTTTTTGCATTCTCTAATGAGGCGCATGGTGTTTCATTGCATGGATTTAAGTACGAACTTGAGAATCATACACTGTACAATGATTTTCCGCTGGGTGTAAGCAATGAATTCACCGGACATACGGGATATATCCGGGTGAAAGAAGGAACACTGATGGTTGTGATTGAATCAGATGCAGGAGGCGCAGTACTGCTTTGATGAAAATGGGAACAGTAAAGATTGCGGGAATTGATCGTGAGATTTCAGGAGCAATTTTTGATTTGGATGGTACGCTAATCGATTCCATGCAGGTTTGGGTCGATGTGGATCGTGCATTTATGAAAGAATGCGGTCTTCCGTATGAAGAAGATTATTTTGATGCGCTCAAGCATATCACGCTTGAGGATGCAGCCGATTATACGATCAAACGGTATCACCTTTCCGATGATCCGCAGACACTTATTGATTGGTGGATGGATGCGGCGACGCGTGCATATCACGAGCAGGTAAAACTCAAACCATATGTGTATGAGTGGCTTTCCTATTTGCACGAAAGCGGCGTAAAAATTGGTTTGGCGACAGCGTGTGAAACGCCGCTATTTCTGCCAGCACTCAAACGGCTTGGCATTCTTTCGTTTTTCGATGCGTACACAACGCTGTCCGAAGTGACCAGAAGCAAACGATTTCCTGATATTTTTCTGCTTTCGGCTAAGCGGTTGGGAGTAGCCCCTGAAGACTGTGTTGTTTTTGACGATGTCATTGACGGTCTGTTAGGTGCAAAGGATGCCGGCATGGCGATTGTTGGTGTATATGACGAAACGTCTGCATCGCAGCGTACGGAAATCGAAGCAAATGCAAACCGATATATTATGAATTTCGGTGAACTGTTAAAATAGGGAGTTTAAAAAGCGGCGATTTCGCCGCTTTTTGACAAGTTGTGGTTTTTCTTGCGGGGAACGTGACCTTTATGCTATAATAAAACAAATAAAAGGTTCATTTAATGAAGGAGATGACAATTTGATCAAACAGATCTGGACGGTACGCAATCCTGAACGATTGTTTATTGGTCTTGCGTGTGCCATTTGCGGTGTGATCACACTGTATACGGTGCTCAATTTTTGGTATTTACCGCCCCAGGTTTCCATGCGCTTGATTGGAACACAGAGCCGGTTATTTACCATCGTGTTACCGGTTGTCCATATTGCATTGTGCACATTTTTTGTGCTGCGATATCGGCAGGGGCGAGTACTGTTTCCGCTTTCTTCTAAAGTGAGCAGCGAAACGATGAAAGAGAGGAAAAAATGTTCGCAGCAGACACGGATCGTTTGTATGGTGCTGTGTTCTATCGCACTTGCATTTTGGCAGCTTGACTGCTTGAATACGGCAAAAGAGCTTCCGGGATTCGGACTGTTTGTCCCTGTCTTGTGCGGAGTGCTTGCGCTGCTCATGTATGTACGCGGACTGTTTCGGATTCATTCCATCAAATAAGGAGCGATCGATCAATGTTACAGAATGAAAAACTTGAAAAATATTTGATTGTAAAAAAAGAAATGCTGGCAAAATCGTGTGTGCGATTAACGATTCGCTGTCCGGAGATTGCAAAAAAGGCATCTGCCGGTCAATTTGCCCATGTGCGCGCAAACGGATTTATGCTGCGCCGTCCAATTTCCATCAGTGAGATCGACAAAGAAGAGGGCACGATTCGTCTGGTGTTTGAAGTGCGCGGCGAGGGAACTGCCGTGATTGCAGAACTGCGTGCAGGCGACACCATCGATATGCTGGCGCCGCTTGGCAATGGATTTACACTGGAAAAAGGAAAAAAAGTTGTGTTGTTGGGCGGCGGCATCGGAACGCCTCCGATGCTCGAGGTTGCTAAATTTTACGGTGCGGATGCAACAGTAATCACAGGATTTCGCAGTGCGTCGGCTGTTATTTTGCAGGATGATTTTAAAAAGACAGGTGCAAACGTCGTTCTCTGCACCGACGACGGTACAGCCGGTGAACACGGATTTGTCACAGCGCCGCTTGCTCGTGTTTTGGAAGAAGGAAACGTTGATCTTGTGTGCGCGTGCGGTCCGAACGGCATGTTAAAAGGCGTTGTATCGCTTGCAAAGGAGCATGGTGTTTCCTGTGAAGTATCGCTTGAGGAACGCATGGGCTGTGGCGTGGGCGCTTGTTTGGTATGTGCTTGTAAATCGGTGAAAAACGGCGAGGAATACTATGCACGTGTGTGCAAAGATGGTCCTGTGTTCAATGCAGAGGAGGTTATGTTATAATGGCAGATCTTTCGGTGAAAATGGCAGGCGTGCCGTTTAAAAATCCAATCATTCCGGCATCCGGCACGTTCGGATTTGGCAGAGAATATACCGATTACTATCCGGTGTCTGTGTTGGGCGGTATGTCACTAAAAGGCACAACACTGCACCAGCGTGCAGGCAATCCGCCGCCTCGTATTGCAGAAACACCGTCGGGAATGCTCAACTCAGTGGGACTCCAAAACCCGGGGATTGACGCATTTTTAGCGCACGAATTACCGCTGATTGCAAATGAGGATACCGTGAAAATCGCAAATGTTGCAGGTTCCACCGTCGAGGATTGTGAAGAGATTGCGCGTAAGCTTGAGGGGACTGCGATCGACATGATCGAGCTCAATATTTCGTGCCCGAACGTGAAACAAGGCGGCGTTGCGTTTGGTGTGGACCCGAAAATGGCGGGTGCGGTGACACGAGCAGTTCGTGAGAATACAACCAAACCGCTGATGGTCAAACTTTCTCCGAATGTCACCGATATCACAGAGATCGCACGTGCTGTCGAGGCAGAGGGCGCTGATGCGGTTTCTCTGATCAACACATTGCTTGGAATGCGCATTGATATCAATACGCGCCGTCCGATTCTTAAGAATAATACAGGCGGCATGTCAGGACCGGCAGTGTTCCCGATCGCACTGCGTATGGTATGGCAGGTGGCAAATGCCGTGAAGATTCCGGTTTCCGGCATGGGCGGCGTTTCCACATGGAAAGACGCTGTTGAAATGATGATGGCAGGTGCAACAACCGTACAGATTGGTGCGGCATTGTTTCAAAATCCGATGGCGCCGGTTGAGATCATCGAAGGCATGAACGCATGGCTTGATGAGCAGGGGATTCAGAGCGTTTCGGAGATTATCGGAAGTGTGCGTCCATGGTGACAACATTGTATATTGTGCGTCACGCACAGGCAAAAGGAAATATGGCGCGCACCTTTCAGGGACAGATCAACAGCGACGTGAGTGAGGCGGGTGAGATTCAGCTCTCACTGCTTAAAAAACGCTTTGAAAAGATTCCGGTCGATGTGATTGCAACAAGTCCGCTTGTGCGGGCAAAAAAGACGGCAGAAGCGATTTTAGCCGCACAGCCGCAGGCAAAGTTTTTGCTGCGTGATGACTTGATGGAGATTAACGCCGGCGGATTTGAAGGACAAAAATGGGACGATTTGCCTCGATTGTTTCCGGAGGAATTTGCCGTGTGGCGGGACGATCTGCCCCATTTTAAAGCGCCAAACGGTGAAAGCTGTGCGGAGGTATATGACCGCATGAAACGCGCCGCGTTTGATCTTGTGCAGACATATCAAGGAAAAACGATTGTCTTGGTTTCCCATGGATGCGCAGTAAAAAATCTGCTGTGCGCATTGAGCGGGCTGCCGCTTACGCGCATCTTTGAGATTCCGTGGGTGGAAAATACATCGGTCAGCAACGTGTGTTTTGATGAATCTATGCAGCCGCAGGTTGTTTGGATGAACGACACACAGCACTTAAATGGAGTTAACCTTCCCACTCCGGTTTATTGGGAAGGAAAACAGTGAGAATCAGGAGGCGATTCAGATGAAGATTTTGGCGATTGATTACGGGGAGGCAAGAACCGGTCTGGCGATTTGTGACCGGACGGAGTTTCTGGCATCTCCGCTCGGCACGCTGTATGAAAAGGAGTTTGCCCAGACGGTGACTAAAATTGTCTATACCGTTCGGGAATACGGCGTAGAGGGCATTGTGGTCGGTCATCCGGTCAACATGGATGGTTCCAGAGGCGAAAAAGCGCAGATCTGCGAACGGCTGGCAGATACGCTGCGGAAACTGACAGGGCTTCCGGTTGCACTTTGGGATGAGCGTCAGACCACCATGCAGGCGGCAACGTACTTAAACGAAACGAATGTCCGCGGTCAAAAACGCAAAGAAGTGATTGATCAGGTGGCGGCAACCATCATTTTGGAAAGCTATTTGGCATACCGCAAAAACGAAAAAGCTGCAAAAGAAAAAGCAGAGGCAGAAGAGAAATAAAATTTAGCATGAGAAAAAAGCACCCGGCAGGAGTTCCTGTCGGGTGCTTTTGCGTGTGATTTATTCTTTGGCTTTTAATAGTGCATCTTTTGCGATGGCGAGCGCGCCCAAAAGACCGGCACGGTTGCCAAGTGCGGCTTTGCAGATGACAGTTTGCTGAAACGTAGGCATCAAAAGTGTAAAAAGACGCGTTTTGATTTCGTTCATGAGCACCGATTCGTTGAATACACCGCCGCCTAAGATGACACCTTCCGGATTGAATGCGTGAATCAAAGAGGCAAGTCCCACAACGACTTCGTCAATCCAGTCGGAAAGAGACTGCTTGATGACCGGTTCATCCAGTCGGGCGAAAATCTCTCGTCCGTTTAAATCCTCGCCGGTACGCTCTTTGACGAGCGCACAGAGTGTCGTAACCGACGCATAAGCTTCATAACAGCCGTAGTTGCCGCAGCCGCATTGTTTGCCGCCGCGGTGCGTGGTGATATGTCCAAAGTGACCGGCACTGTCTGTTTGTCCGGATAAGAGCTGTCCGTTTAAAAATGCGGCACCGCCGATACCGGTTCCGTATGTTAGGCATAAAAACGAGCGGAAGGCTTTGCCTGCACCAAATGTCGCTTCCCCGATCGCGGCGGCATGTACATCGTTTCGCACCGCAACGGGAACGCCGTAGCGGCTACGCAGATGTTCCCCAAGCGGGATGCCGGTGTAATGGGGGATATTCTCGTTTGCATAGGTAATCGCACCGGTTTTGATGTCAGCAATGCCGGCGGTCGAAATCCCGACTGCATCGAATGGCGCAAGGGTGTCGAGAATCACTTCAGCTTTTTTGACGATGCCTTCGCCGCCGTCCTGTTTGGCGCGGGTCTCCATCTCGCCAAGCGGTGTTACGTTGTCAGGCGATTCGGCAATCCCGTATTTGATCGCGGTGCCGCCAATGTCCAAAACTGCAATCCGCATGAAAGTCCGTCCTCTCTTATAAGATGCGCTGTCCGTTGATGATGAGCTCAAACTGAATGTTTAAGAATTCAGCGGCTCTGCGGCACAGCGACATACGACCCAAGAAAATTTCAAAATAATCCATGACCGGACACATCGTTGTGTCGATAGAAAGCTCGAGCACAACGGCTGATTTGTCCTCGTTAAAATAGGTGCTCGATTCTTCTACGGCGTAGTTGACGCGATCGTGGATATCAAACGAGGAAGGATTATGGTTACGCACACGAGTGCGGCGCACGTCGGTTTTATCCGCCAGAATCAGTGCCGCGGCAATCGGGTTGACCGGTGCGGCAGTACTTTCGTCGTGGTTGCCGATGGCGCTTACAACCATGGCAATCTCGTTTGGCTCCATGCCGAGCTTGTCGAGCAGACGAAACGCCATGACTGCACCGCTCTGTGCGTGGTCGATACGGTTGACGATATTGCCGATGTCGTGCATGTAGCCGGCAATTTTGGCGAGTTCAGCTTCTCTTTTGGAGTAGCCGAGTGTTAAAAGAATCATTTCAGCCGTTTTTGCCGCCTTGGTGACGTGTGCATAGGAATGCTCTGTGAATCCGAGTGCACGCAGAGAACGGTCTGCCTCGTCAATATAGCAGCGGATGGTTTGATTGTGTTTGATCTCATTGAATGTAACAACCATTGTGGAAATCTCCTTTTAAGAAAGTGCATGTAAAAACAGGTATAACTCCTGTGCGGTTTCTGGTTTGAGCTTTGCTGCCTGGGCGAGCTGTTCGGGCGTTGCCTCTAAAAGCTCTGCACGGGTGCGGAATCGGCTTAAGATTTGCGCCGCTTTTTTGTCGCCGATGCCTTTGACACGTGTGAGTGTAATTTCAAGCGACGATTTTGTGTGCACCTGCTTTTGATAACGGATTGCATAGCGGTGCACCTCATCCTGAATCGTCGTAACGAAGGAAAATGCCGCCCGGTTTGCCGAGATGGCAATTTCGCCGCCGTCCTTTGCAATGGCACGGGTGCGGTGCTTGTTGTCTTTGACCATGCCGAATACCGGAATATCAAGGCCCGATGCTTGGATGATCGGCAGGATTGCAGCAACGTGTCCTTTGCCGCCATCGAGCAAAATAAGATCGGGAAGCCGTCCAAACCCCTCGCCGGTGTCCTTTTCCTGTTCATAGTGCGATAGGCGGCGGGTGATGACTTCCTGCATGCTCGCGTAATCGTCCTGTCCCTCAATCTGCCGGATACGAAACTTTTTATACGCCTTTTTGAGCGGACGTCCGTTTTCAAACACGACCATGCCGCCGACTTTTGATGATTCGCCGAGGTTTGAAATATCGTATGCTTCAATATAGACAGGTGGTTTTTTAAGTCCTAAGAGTTTTGCAAGCGCGTCGAGTGCGGCGACCTCCCGTCCGGTGCGGGAAACGTATTTTGAAAGCCGCTCGGACGCGTTGGCAAACGCCATATCGACCATTTTCTTCTGGTCGCCTTTTTGTGGGAATACAAACGTGACTTTTCTGCCGTTTGCTGTTTTTAAGTGCTCAGCGAGCAGTTCGGCATCCTCAAACGGCTCGTCCACCACAATCCGCGGCGGAATGTCAGCGGTCATCATGTAATACTGCGATAAAAACGACTGCCGCACCGTTTCGATATCGTAAACATCGGGGAAGAAGTAGTCCTCTTTGTCGCTTAGCCGATAGTTGCGGAATTTTAACACAGCAACCGCCGCGTGCGTCTGGTTTTGCGCAAACGCGATGACATCTTGATTTTCCGTGTTGATGAGATACACCTTCTGCGTGTCGGCAATGCGTCGGATCGCCTGAATGCGGTCACGCAGCTTGGCGGCCCGTTCAAAGTCGAGTGCTTCCGCCGCTTCTTCCATCTGGCGGGTCAGCCGCTCTAACAGACTGCCGCCGCCTTTTTTGATATAGGCGAGCGCTTCTTTAAATGTCTGTGCGTATTCCTCTTCGGAAATCCTGCCGCGGCACACCCCCATGCACTGTTTGATGTGGTAGTTTAAGCACGGACGTGCTTTTTTGAAATCCTCAGGGAATTTCCGGTTGCAGGTAGGAAGTCCGAAGATTTTGTTCACTTCATCGACCGTTTGCGTCACGGAAAACGAACTCGTGTAAGGACCTAAGTAGTCGGCGTCATCGTTGATCATTTGCTTTTGCGCAGAGATTTTTGGAAAACTGCCGCGCTCGACACGGATATAGTGGTATCCCTTGTCGTCTTTTAAGAGAATATTGTATTTTGGATTGTTCTGTTTGATTAAGCTGCATTCGAGAACGAGCGCTTCAAACTCACTGCCGACGACGATATAGTCAAAATCGGCGACCTGTTCGACCATGCGGCGCACTTTTTCCGTGTGACTCGGATTATTCGGCTGAAAATATTGGCTCACACGGTTTTTTAAGTTTTTTGCCTTGCCGATATAAATGATCTCGCCGCGGCTGTTTTTCATCAGATACACGCCGGGATCATGGGTGAGATTAAGCGCCTTTTTGCGCAGTTTTTCGAGCAGTTGATTCATGAAAAGTCCCCTTGCTGTTCGTTCTGTTTCGCTATCATGGCGGCAGAGCCGGAATGATATTTGCCATGTTTTTCGCCTGCTCCCAAGGGCGAAGAAAAGCGGCAGTAAAACATAAAGTATAATAACTGCTATACAATTATTATATCATATCAAACGAACAGGGCAAGTGGATTTTTCGGATTTGTTTGACAGAACAAGTGCGAGCGGGTACAATAAAAAAGCAAATAAAACGGCGGAGGAACGAAATGGACACACCCATTTATGACTTTTTAAAACAATACAGCGAAAGCGGTACGGTGCGGTTTCACATGCCTGGACATAAAGGCCGCTGTCCGCATCCGGCATTGTCTGCGATTAGTGCGTATGACTTGACCGAAATTGAGGGCGCGGATTCACTGTTTGAGGCGGATGGTATCATCGAACAGGCGGAGCGGAACGCGTCTTCCTTATTTCATACACAGGAAACGATGTTTTTGACCGGCGGCTCAACCCTTGGCATTCAGACGATGCTTTCAAGTGTCCTGCATCCGGGCGATACGGTGATCGCCGCACGCAACGCGCACCGGGCGTTTATCAATACGTGTGCACTCTTAGATTTGTCCGTTTGCTGGGTGCTTCCGAACAGCCGCGATGCGTTCGGCGTGAGTGGTGCGATCTCGCCTGAATCGCTCGAAACAGCGTTTGTACAGTGCCCGCATGCAAAAGCGATGTATATAACCTCCCCTGACTATATGGGATGGATGAGCGATATCGAAGCACTGTCTGCGGTGTGCCGCCGTCATGGTGTGCCGCTGCTTGTCGATAATGCACACGGCGCACATCTCGCGTTTGGCACAGAAAACCGTCATCCGATCGCGCTCGGCGCGTCGATGTGCTGTGATTCGGCGCACAAAACATTGCCGGTATTCACAGGCGGTGCATATGTGCATACCGCGCCGGGGTTTTTTGTATCGAAGCAGGAGATGCGAAAAAATGCGTCGTTGTTCGGCTCGACCAGTCCGTCGTATCTCATCATGATGTCGCTTGACTTGTGCAACGATTATCTTGAACGTCACGCAAACGCTGATTTTATCGCACTTGAGAAAAAAGTGCGCAGTATCCGTGATGCATGTGCTGAAATGGGCTTTTTGCCGCAGGAGGACATTTGCGACGATACAAAGATCACACTTGATGCGTCGCATGTCGGCATGAGCGGCGTAGAACTGGCAGATCACTTCCGCCGCCATGGCATCGAGTGCGAATATGCAGGGGAGCGGCATGTCGTGTTCATGGTTTCGCCGCAGAATCTCGATTCTGATTTTGACCGCTTTCTTTCTGCTGTGCGTGCGGTGCAGAAACATTTCGTGCATACGCCAGAGCCGGTTTCTTTTGCGCTCCCTGTGGCAGTCATGGCGCCGCGTGCGGCAATGTTTTCAAAAAAAGAATGTGTGCCGGTTTCTAAGGCAGTCGGACGAATTGCAGCTGAAACACGTATCAGCTGTCCGCCTGGGGTGCCGGTGATCGTTGCCGGTGAAAAAATTGATGATACTACACAAAAAATTTTAAAAAACAGTGGCGTTTCTTCAATCAATGTGGTAAAATAGAGGTACAAAAACGGAAAGCCGCATAGAATAAAAAATGGGTGTTCCGTTTGATTTGTGACAACAGGGAGGTTATCCACTATGAAACTGATTTATGCGATTGTGAGCAACGATGATAGCTCGGCCGTTTCCTCGGCTTTAACAAAGGTTGGCTTTTTTGCAACGAAACTTTCGTCAACCGGCGGATTTTTGATGGCAGGCAATACCACGTTCATGATCTGTACAGAGGATGAAAAAGTGGACGAAGCCATTTCGATCATTGCACAGAAGAGTAAAAAACGCACACAGATGGTTCCTTCTCCGGCAGCATACGGCATGGGCGGTTATACGCCGTATCCGGTGGAAGTCACTGTTGGCGGTGCAACCATCTTTGTGACAAACGTTGAGCGGTTTGAGAAGATCTGACCGTGACAGCGAACGTTCCAGTAGGAAATCAGACATTATACCAAATGCTCACTGCCGCAGTAAGCAGTGAGCATTTGTGTCATGCGTGCCTGTTTTTTGGTGAAGAAGGCATTGGAAAACGGACAGCCGCCCGTTTTTTAGCTTCGGCTGTTTTATGTGAAAGCAGCAAGGAAAAGCCATGCGGCCAATGTGCTTCGTGCATGAAATTTTCGCACGGCAATCATCCTGATTTTTATGAATATGCAGGCAAACGCGGCAAAAACGCGATCGGTGTGGATGAGATCCGTCAAATTCGTCAGGATGCATATACGATTCCGAATGACGGTGTGTATAAAGTGTATTTGATTCCTTATGTGGAGGAGATGTCCGCCTCTGCAGCAAATGCACTGTTAAAAGTGCTCGAGGAACCGCCTGCACACGCGATATTTTTGCTGACGGCCAATCACTATGACCATGTGATGGAAACCATCCGTTCGCGCTGTGTGAAATATCCGGTCTTGCCGCTTTCGGATGCGCAGGTTATATCGATTCTTAAAGATCGTTTTCCAGATGCTTCCGAAGAAAAGTGCCAGAAGGCAGCGGCGATTGCAGGGGGAAATCCGGGATTGGCCATTTCCGCGATGGGAGAAACCGAAGAGGATGTTCCTCTTGCTCAGTCGGTGTCCGATGCGTTGGCATTCGGTGATGAATATGCGCTGTTGTGTGCGTGTACCAAAGCATCTGCATCTAGTCAAACAATGCGTGCCATGCTTGTTGGTCTTTTACGGCTTTTACGTGCGTCATTTCTTGCGAAAACCAACAAAACGCAGGATACGCTGGCTAGCCGCATCACATTGCGAGGTCTTATGGAGTGTATTGCGATTACAGAGGAATCGATCGCTGCACTAGACGGGAATATAAACAATGGGCTGTTGGCAATGGAGTTGACATCGCGGCTAATGAATGCCAGACGGTTTGTATAAAAATCGGTTGCTTCCGACGGGGCACGATTTTTCTGTATTTTGATAGAGTTTCCCGTCGGAGAAAAGGCAGAGAAAAATTTTATGGCAGAAGTAATCGGTGTACGATTTAAAAATGTTGGAAAGGTTTATTATTTTGATCCGGTCGGACTCACGTTTTCGGTTGGACAGCGTGTGATCGTAGAAACAGCACGCGGTGTCGAGTGCGGTCAGGTCGTTTTAAAAAATCGTGAAGTTGACGATGATTCACTCGTATCTCCGTTAAAACCGGTCATGCGGCTGGCGACAGAAGAAGATTTGGCTGTTGTTGAGGAAAATCATCAAAAGGAAAAACAGGCATTTGCGATTTGTCAGGAAAAAATTGAAAAGCACAAGCTTGTCATGAAGCTCGTTGATGTGGAATATACGTTTGATAACAATAAGATTCTGTTTTATTTTACCGCCGATGGCCGTGTCGATTTTCGTGAGCTTGTCAAAGATTTGGCTTCTGTATTCCGCACGCGGATTGAACTGCGGCAGATTGGTGTGCGTGATGAATCGAAAATGCTCGGCGGTCTGGGCGTTTGCGGACGGCCGTTTTGCTGCTCATCCTATCTCGGTGAGTTTCAGCCGGTATCGATTAAAATGGCAAAAGAGCAGGGCCTTTCGCTGAATCCGACCAAGATCAGCGGAACGTGCGGACGACTGATGTGCTGCTTAAAATATGAGCAAGAGGCGTATGAAGATCTTTTGAAAATCACGCCGAAGGTCGGCGCTGTCGTAAAAACACCGGACGGAAAGGGCACCGTTGCGGATGTGAACTTGCTGACTGGTATGCTCAGTGTACGGATGGAATCCGATCCGGATGGTGTGCTGCACAACTTCCACAGAAATGATGTGAGCATCCTTCGCGACGGCCGGATTCGTGTTGATCGCAGTGAAATTGCGGCACTTTCAGACCTTGAAGATCAGTAAAAGCAATTCGGGAATCTTCCTTGACATATTCATGGGACTTGTGGTAATATAATAGCAGTTTAAAGATAGTTTAAACGAGTGTATATGTTAAGGAGGCGTACTGTAATGGCTTATAAAATCAGTGATGCTTGCATCAGCTGCGGCGCTTGCGAGGCAGAATGCCCGGTTTCCGCAATCTCTGCTGGTGACGGCAAATATGAAATCGACGAGGCTACCTGCATCGAGTGTGGTGCTTGCGCTGGCGTATGTCCGGTAGGAGCTCCGGAGGCTGAGTAATTTCAGAACAAAAAATAAAAGCACCGCAAAGGTGCTTTTATTTTTTTATGCAAAAGGATTACTTCTGTGCGGTTAAAAAAGCTTTCATTGTACCGCGGGTGAAATGGCAGGCAGCTTCTTCAACAAAGCGGGCAAAATCGACGTTGGAGTCATCGTTTGCCGAATCGGAAATCACGCGGACAACGGCACATGGAACATCGAATTCATAACAAACCTGTGCGACTGCGGCGCCTTCCATTTCGACGCAGGCAAGATCGTTTACATGTGTATAAAGCCATTGGTTTTTTTCATTGTCACAGATAAACTGATCGCCGGAAGCAATTGTTCCCGTATGAACAGCCGGCGACTGAATACCGAATTCTTTCAGATAACGATCGGGAATATCATTGCGCATCTCATCGTTTATGTAGTTTTTTACCGCGTTGACCAGCGCTTGATTGAGTGACGCATCGGTTTTAAAATATTTGATTCCTAAAAGCGGAATTTCAAAAATTCGCTCCGGTACGCCGCAGTCGAAATCGTGTTGGACAAGCTTATCACCGATTACAACGTCACCTACATGCAGCGATGGTGCAACGCCGCCGGCTGTACCGCAGAAAATGACACAGTCCGGTGCGAATCGGTCGATCAGTGTTGTAGCGGTGGAAGCAGAGGCAACTTTTCCGATGCGTGACTGGACAAGGACAACTTCTTTTCCGTAAAGTGTTCCGTGTGTGAATGCACGATGTGCAATTTCAGTGACTGTACAGTCGGTCATATCGGAAAGAAGCAGTCGGATTTCTTCTTCCATTGCGCAGATGATACCGTATTTCATAATGTATTGATCCCCTTTCACCGGATATCATTTGTTATTTATAGAATTCATTATAGTATAGTCAAAAATGAAAGTCAACGAAAGAAGGAGGGTGTAAAATGACACACTTGGGAAATGATTGGGATGCATTGCTCAAAGAAGAAACGGAACAGCCTTATATGGAGGAGCTCCGTTGCTTTTTAAGGGAAGAATATCAAAAAGATACGATTTATCCACCCAAACGTGATATGTTTCGCGCGTTAGCACTTACACCGTATCATGCGGTAAAAGTTGTGATTATTGGGCAGGACCCTTATCATGGCGCAGGGCAGGCGATGGGAATGAGCTTTTCCGTACGTGATGGAATACCGCTGCCGCCGTCGCTTAGAAACATTTATCAGGAGATTGAAACGACAACCGGAAGAAAACAGCCGCAAAGCGGCGATTTGACGCGTTGGGCAGTACAGGGCGTGCTGCTTTTAAACGCAGTGCTTACTGTACGTGCCGGACGCGCGGCAAGTCATCGTGGGCATGGATGGGAACGGTTTACAGATCGTATAATAGAACTTTTAAATAACAGAGAGGAGCCGATTGTGTTCCTGCTTTGGGGTGCGGATGCACGGAAAAAGAAGCTTTTGATCACTGGTCCGCAGCATACTGTACTGGAAGCAGCGCATCCGAGTCCGCTTTCTGCGCATCATGGGTTTTTTGGATGCAATCACTTTAATCGTGCCAACGAGATTTTAATCAAAAATGGACAGACGCCGATCGAATGGTGAAAGGAGACAATGAGATGAAACGACAAGACTATATTCATTGGGATGCATATTTTATGGGAGTTGCACTGCTCTCCGCGCAGCGCAGTAAAGATTCCAATACACAGGTAGGCGCATGTATTGTCAGTCCGGAGAATAAAATTCTTTCAGTCGGATATAATGGAATGCCGACAGGATGTGATGACGATATCATGCCGTGGGGTCGTGAAGGGGATGCCCTTGACACGAAGTATTTGTTTGTTTGCCATGCGGAATTGAATGCGATTTTAAATACGCCGGCAGGAAAACTGACAGGTGCGCGTGTGTATGTCACACTGTTCCCGTGCAGTGAATGTGCCAAAGCGATCATTCAAAGCGGAATTAAAGAAGTGATTTATTTAAGCGACAAATATGCGGATACGGATTCTACACGTGCTTCTAAAAAGATGTTTGATATTGCAGGGGTGTCCTATCGTCCGTATGAAGTGACCGGCAGAACACTCACACTTGATTTATAAATTGCATATGCTCAATAAAAAAGCCCGTCCGCTTAAAAGCGGACGGGCTTTTATTGATTCATAACAGAGTGTTTCACACGCTTATTACGACTTCACATTAGATGGATTTTTTACGTCTCATCCAAACTGCGCCAAATGCGACAGCGAGCATCATGAAGATTACCGGAAGCATAACGGAGAACGAGTCGTCTGTATCAACCGGAGGTGTTGTTGTCACATATTCTGCAACAATCTCAGTATCTTCTGTGATTGGTGTTGTCGGAAGTTTCCAATGTCCGGTGTATCCTTCTTTTTCCGGAACAGCCGGGCAAACTTTTTCATCGAGAACGGTACCGTATACAACGCTCATGGTGTGGACGACTTTTCCGTCTGCGACAAATGTTACAGTGACAGCTTCATTTGTCCATTTTGCAGATAATGTGGTGTTTGCAGCTGTTTTGTAGATAGAATCAGCAGTCACCAGCGTATCATTTTCATCGTACCAACCAAGGAAGACGTAGCCTTCACGAGTCGGAACAGGCAGTGTGCCAAAAGCGGAATCATAGGAAACGGTCATTGTGTCATTTTCCAGTGCATTGCCGCCGTTTACATCAAATGTTACGGTATATTCATTTGCTTTCCATTGTGCTGTATAAACAGCGTTGTTCATAGCTGTTTCTGCTACAGCAGGTGTCCAGCCAACAAAGGTATAGCCTTCACGTGTCGGCGTGCCTTCAAACGCAGGGGTTTTGGTCTGCGGTGCGACAGAGTAGGTCTGATCTTCAAAGATGACTGCATCTTCTACACCGTCTGTATAAGTGATGTCGCAGGTAAACGGAGCCAAAACGGCATTTCCGTTTTCGTCAAATGACAATTCATATTTCGGAACAATATTGCCGTCCGGATCACGCAGGTAATTGCTGTCGTCATCAAACTGTCCGTTCAAGAGCGAAATTGTACCGGTAAATGAAGTAGCTGCTTCACCGTTAGCATCGACAACGTGCAGTACAACCTGATTTTCTGCGCCGTTTTGAATGTACATCGGAGCAGAGCCGGAGAAATCGTTACGGACATTTATAAATGCATTTTTTGACAGATAAATCTCTTCTTCGATGACTGCGTTTCCGCCAAGAACCAAGAGTGCTTCGCCGCTCTTGGACAGACCCTGTACATAAACAGACTGACCGTACCACTGACCCGGTGCGCCGGTTGTTTCACCATTATAGCCTACCGAGTTGTTGTAGATATGGCCGCCGAGAATGTAGTAGGTACCGCCGTTATACGGATTTTTGGTAATGCCGCTGTTCATGCCGAGAATACCATACTGCCATGCTTTACAGCCGGTAATTTCACCGCCTTTAATGGTCGCGGTGGTCATTTTTGCGTCGGTATTTGTTTTGTTATACAAAAAGATTGCGCCGCCCCAACCGTCAACGGTGTTTGCATCTCTGCCTGCTTTACAACCAGAAATTGTACCGTTATTCATTGTGAAGCTTGCAACGGATTTTCCATAATTGTTTGCCAGAAAAACTGCGCCGCCAACATAGCCGAAGCAGTTTGCGATAGTACCGTCATTCATGGTAATGGTTGGACTGCCTGAAGTGTTTGCAGTTGCACGAATTGCACCGCCGCCGACAGAATTATATTTTCCTTTGTTGGAAATACCGGAAACACCGCAGTTTGTGATGGTGCCGCCGTTCATCGTAAAGCTTGACGGACCGTCAAGTGTGACTGCGCCGCCGTGTGAAGCGTTTGTCTGCTGATTGTTTTTAAGGGTGACGCCTTCATTCATTACGAGTGCGGAAGGTGCGGTCGAAGAACCGAGCGCACACCATACCAACGCACTGTATGCATCTGTGTTTCCTTCTATTGTCAGATTGCCTGACAATGTGAGAGTGGCTTTCTGCACTTTGAACAAAGTGGGTTTCCAGCCGTCTGCACGTTTAATTGTAACAGCGTCCTCTGCCGTCAGCGTAACAGATTTGTTCACAATCACTGTATCTGCAATTTCAACATCTTTCAGCACTGTGATTACATCGTTTTCACTTGCTTTTTCGATTGCCTGAGCAAGCGTTGCATATTCTGTATCGCCGATTTTTGCTTCATTCTCACCGGCTGCAGAAATGGTTACAACACTTGACACGAAAGTAGTGACAATCATCGCACATGCTAAAACGCAGCTAAGAATCTTTCTTTTCATGTCTTTTCCCTCCATAAAAATTTTTGTACGTTTCCCAGAAACCATATTCATAAAAAGTTAACGGAAACTATATAAAGCATAAACCTTAAACGATATAGAGTCAAGTAAAAATAAAAAAATAATTGAAAATTACAACCGATATAGTGAAAAAATTCATAATTCAGAAAGAGATTTTGAAATAGTTTTCTATCTTTAGCAAACAGCTGCTTTCACAGTAATATAAATAGTAGGTTTCAAGGATTTGCTGAATAAAAATAAATAAAGCGGTTTTTGCATTAAAATTTTAGATAAAAAATAAAAATCCTCTTGATTTTTGAGATTTGGATTCGTATAATCAAGGCAACGAGATGCAGTTTATCTGCAAGGGAGGATATTTGATATGGCAAGCAACATTACCTTAAAAAAAGAAGAGATTATGGCGCGGTTTGGCGGTATGGGATTTCATAATACAGAATCCGGTTTATACCGTAAAATGAGTGATCGTCAGTTTCACCAGGTAGTCGGAAAAATCTATCGCGATTTGCATCCGGGATTTTCCCGCATGGGCGGTGGTTATCCGACATGGACAAAAGAAGAAATGGACGATTTTGCAGAATATTGCAAACAGATGCAGTGTGTGACGGATGCGACGATCTATTTGACCGGTCATTGTGTGCGTTATCATTCTCATGAAGAGATGTTAGCGTATGCGAAAAATGTAGCGGATAAACTTGAGTATTTGATTCGGGAAAAAGGAATCTCGAATATTGAGATTTATTGTATGTCAAACGAGTTGAGCTTGGATGACTGGGGTGATTTGAACTTTGAAATGGAAACATTTAAAAAGTATCATACCTATTTGTACAACGAATTCCGCAGCCGCGCGCTGCCGGTCAAACTGCTCGCAACAGATGCTTCGCCGCGTGAGCGTTGGGAAACGATTGAGTGGGCGATTGCAAACGGCATGGTACCGCTTTCCGGCGTGTTCGGCGGACATCATTATGTCAATGACTTTGAGCCGGAAGATCTCGATTTTTATAAGATCTTTAAACGGCACTGCAGCGATGTTGTCAACATGTTAAAACCTTACGAACGCCGGTTTATTTTGGGCGAGTTCGGATTGGCACAGGCCTTTAAGCAGGGCAAGCCGAATATCAACGGCGTCAAAATGGATGTTTGCGATGCGTTCTATAATGGAAAAGAGGCATATTCTGCACTGCAGATGTGCGAAATGGCGCTTGCTGCAATGAATGCGGGCGTTTATACAATGGCGATGTGGACATTCACCGATCTGCCGAATCCGGAGGGACTTAATTACCGTCTGAATAAGTGGGGACTTACCCGCTGGGATGGCGAGGACTATTCGCCGCGTGACTGGCTGTACGCATATGGCTTGCTTGTGAAATACTTAAAGAAAAACGGCAAACCGTTTACAGTGGATACGGATGACTATCTGCTGCGCTGCGGTGGTGTCATGAATGATAACGGCACCTTCTCCGCTGCAATCGTTAACCGCCATGATACACAGACTGATATTACAGTGAAACTGGACGGATTCAAAGCACATCAGGCAGCACGCGTATATGTTTACGACTCCGCAAATGTGCCGCGCAACGTATTCGGTGATTTACAGGAGCCGTCTGCAATCGTAGCAGAAGCGAACGGTGCGCTTAACTTGACTGTTCCTGCAAACTCTGTTGTCATGGTTACAACGGACTATGTAGAACGCACGCCGTCAGCTGTTTTGAATGTGCGTCATCAGGATGGCATGCTTTCATGGGATGCGGTGGAAGACAGCGAACATGTATATTATCGTGTCTATCGTGGTGAAACACCGGATTTTGTGCCGGATATCACCAACCAGATTGCTTCCACAATTGATACAAAATTGCCGGCAGATCAGGCTGGATATTATCAAGTGAAATCTGTAGATTGCTATGGAAATTGCTAAAAAATGAAAGTGGGTCATTTGTCTTTTTGGACAAATGACCCATAATTTTTTTTAAAAAAGTGCTTGACATCCTCTTTTTTTCATGCTATTATAAGCAAAACCGATGAAAAAGAGTAAGTAAGCAGTGCAAATACTGTACAGAGAGCTGCTGGATGGTGGGAAGCAGTCAGATATGCAATGCTGAATGGGCTTTTGAGGGCAAACGGAACCGGGAAACCTTAGTATGTGCGCCGGAGCAGAACTCTCCGTTAACAACGGTCCGCATATCAAAGTGGTATGTGTAAAAGTGGATGTAAACTTGCATCAAGCCGGGTGGCACCGCAGGAGATATTGATTTTTCATGCTCTTGTCCCAGCGTTTTTTGAACACTGGGTCAAGGGTATTTTTATTTACCCTTGACTCACAAACAACGAAAGGAGCAGTCATTATGTTCAACGAACCAATCCCTTACAAAATCTATCTGGAAGAAAGTGAGATGCCAAAAGCATGGTATAATCTGCGGGCTGATATGAAAAATAAACCCGCACCGCTTTTGAACCCCGGCACACACAAACCGATGACAAAAGAAGAACTCCAACCGGTGTTCTGTGATGAACTGATTGATCAGGAACTCGATAATACAACAAAGTATTTTCCGATTCCCGAAGAGATTCGTGATTTTTATCAGATGTATCGTCCGTCTCCGCTGGTACGTGCGTATTTCTTAGAGAAAAAGCTTGGTACACCGGCAAAAATCTATTATAAATTTGAAGGAAACAATACAAGCGGCAGTCATAAATTGAACTCTGCAATTGCACAGGCGTATTACGCAAAAAAACAGGGCTTAAAAGGCGTAACGACAGAAACGGGAGCAGGTCAATGGGGAACAGCGCTTTCCATGGCGTGTTCGTACTTTGATCTTGACTGCCAGGTCTATATGGTGAAAGTCTCCTATGAGCAGAAACCTTTCCGCCGTGAAGTGATGCGGACGTATGGCGCATCTGTTACACCGTCTCCGTCGATGAGTACAGAAGTCGGCCGTAAAATTCTTGCGGCACATCCGGGTACGACCGGCAGCCTTGGCTGTGCAATTTCCGAAGCGGTGGAAATGGCAAATAAGCAAGAGGGTTACCGTTATGTACTGGGCAGTGTGCTGAATCAAGTAATGCTGCATCAGTCGGTGATCGGTCTTGAAACAAAAGCAGCACTTGACAAATACGGTATTACGCCGGATATTATCATTGGCTGTGCAGGCGGCGGGTCCAACCTCGGCGGATTGATTGCACCGTTCATGGGTGAAAAACTCCGCGGTGAAAAAGACTATCGTTTTATCGCAGTTGAGCCGGCATCTTGTCCGAGCTTTACACGCGGCACGTTTGCATATGATTTTTGCGATACCGGCGCTGTGTGCCCGCTTGCAAAAATGTATACGCTCGGCAGCAACTTTATTCCGTCGGCAAACCACGCAGGCGGCCTTCGTTATCACGGTATGAGCCCGGTGCTTTCACAGCTGTATCATGACGGCCTGATGGAGGCAACAAGTGTCGTACAGACCGATGTGTTCGAAGCAGCAGAAATGTTTGCACGTGTGGAAGGGATTCTTCCTGCACCGGAGTCGAGCCATGCGATTCGTGTTGCGATTGATGAGGCGCTCAAATGCAAGGAAACCGGTGAGGAAAAGACAATCGTATTCGGTTTAACCGGAACGGGTTACTTTGATATGTTTGCATATGAAAAATTCCACGATGGTAAAATGACCGATTACATTCCGACCGATGAAGAAATTGCGGCAAGTGTCGCAACGCTTCCCGTTGTAAACGAATAAAATAAGGAAAAAAGAAACCGGCAGGATTTTCCTGCCGGTTTCTTTTTTAGGAATACTTTAGCTGTAGTTACAGTGTAATATGCTGCATAAGCCGAAGATCTCTTGAAGAACTGCCGATTTGCACAAGGAAATCACCGGATTCAAGTTTCCAATCGCTGTCGGGTACACTGTAGAAACAAAATGCTTCTTTGGAAAGCTGCATGGAAATCTCTTTCGTTTCACCCGGCTGTAAGAATATCTTGGCAAATTGTTTGAGTTCTTTTTTCGGACGTTCCACCGTACATTCCGAGTCTGACACATAAAGTTGTGCAACTTCGGCACCCGCAACGCTGCCTGTGTTGGTGAGTGAAAATGTGACATTGACGATCGGTCCACTCGGATCGTTTTCTGAAACATTTATGCGTAGATCATGATAGGAAAAATCAGTGTAGGATAATCCATGGCCAAAGCAAAATTCCGGTTCTACGTTAAAGGTGTCATAATACCGATATCCCACATAAATGCCTTCGCGATAATGAACCGTATCATCGCCTGGGAACTCACCAAATCGGACAGTTGGTGTATCTTCGAGTGCTTTTGGAAAAGTAACAGGGAGTTTTCCGGAGGGATTCACGTCCCCAAATAACATTTCTGCCAATGCGGTGCCGCCTTCCGTTCCCGAATACCAGTATTGTACCAGGGTGTGCGCTTGATCTACCCAATTTCTCATTTCCACCGGAGAGCCGCTCATGTTAATGATGACTGTGTTTGGATTTGCATGAAGCAGCGCCGGAATTAGTTTGTCTTGTTCAAAGGGGAGTTTTAAATCGGTGCGGTCTGCCGATTCCATATCAAAATCGTGATTCAATCCGCCGACATAAAGAACAAGATCAGAATGTTTAGCAAGATAGATTGCTTCTTCGAATAAGCGCGTTTGATTTTCTTCTTTGTCAGAGGAATATCCTTTTGCATAATTCACTTGATAATTTCCGCCGAGATACATCTTGAGACCCAGCAGCGGGGTGATCTCATACAAAGCCCTTACTTCGGAACTGCCGCCGCTGAATGCATGCAGCCGGTTGGCATTTTCACCGATTACTGCAATTGTCCGATGTGGGTCTTTAGCAAGCGGAAGCAGGTGCTTTTCATTTTTTAAGAGAACGATGGAATCGCGGGCTGTCTGATATACACTCTTACGATTTTCGGGGGTGTTGTAAGCGCCACTACTGCGATGAACAGGGTCCATCATTTTTAAACGGAACATCATTTCGAGAATGCGGCGGATCAGGTCATCAATGGTGTCTTCTTTGATTTCACCTGATAGAATCCGTTCTTTTAATGGATTTGCATAATAATAGTCGTCGTATTGATTGTTTACATTCATTTCAAAGTGAATGCCCGCATCCAGTGCCTTTTTGGTATCATGAACCGCACCCCAGTCAGAGATGACCATGCCGTTGAATCCCCATGTGCTGCGCAGTAAATCTTGCATCAGTGCTGTGTTTTGGCAGCAGAATTCTCCGCGGAATTGGTTATATGCACCCATGACAGCCATGCAGTGACCTTCCTGAATCGCAGCCTGAAACCCCGGAAGATACAGTTCGTGAAGGGCACGTTCATCGATTTCTACATTCACATCCATTCGCCGGGTTTCCTGATTGTTTGCTACAAAATGTTTGATACAAGCGGAAACGTCGTTTTTCTGAATTCCTTCAATAAATGGAACACACATTTTAGAGATTAAGTGCGGGTCTTCTGACATATATTCAAAGTTTCTTCCACACAAAGGAGAACGTTGGATATTGATACCCGGCGACAGGGAAACATCTTTGCCTCTGCCGCGTACTTCGCGTCCTAATGTGTTTCCCGTTTCATATGCAAGCTGAGGGTCCCATGTAGCAGCCAGCGCAGTGATGCAGGGAAAACTTGTGGCAAAATCATCGGTATTGAACGTGTAGGAACACGTTTGACGGTCAAATTCGCCGCGTACACCCATTGGACCATCTGAGAAATGAAACGGCGGAATGCCAAGCCGTTTTACACCTTTGGTGTCATATACATTATCGCCATGAAGCATCGATAATTTTTCATCGAGTGTCAGTTCTGAGAGCAGATGTTCAATTTTGTTTATCACATCCGGAGATAACGGTTCAAGCGTTTGCTGCTGATTCATGTTCGTATTTCCTCCAACTTCTATTTGCTGTTTGAAAGCCGTATTTTATTATAGCAGTGAGGCATTCAAATACAAGTGATTTTGAATGTGGAAAATTCACATTTTGTGCACTGTGATTTTCTCGTTCATAGAAAAAGAAACCGACAGGACATTCCTGCCGGTTTCTTTTTTGGGTGGTTAAATAAGATTCAGGTGTTTTGAAAATAATCGGTTTGCAACCAAAAACGACGTAGTGCCAATGAGCACATACAAAACCGATGAGCCGATCATGACGCTCAAAAGCATATTTTCCGCTAAAACGGCGGTACTTGTGAACAAATCCATGCCAAAAATGGAGAACAGCACAATCAGCATGCATACACTTAAAAGCTGTTCGATCATATAGATGCCGATATATGCGGCAAACGATGTAACCGCTCGTTTCTCCTTGGCGAGCTGGCCGATGGAAATGGCTGCATATATCGTGCACATAAAGGCAGTCGCGCTTAACAGTACCATGACAATCATCAAAGTAATCATCCGGTTTTCACCAATTTGCAGTACCGCGAACACTTGGTCAAGAATTGTACCAAGCTGTGCGTATGCGTTGTTTGGAATCAGCAGAAACACACATCCAACCGCCGCTGCACCCGCAAATATCAGCCATATAACATAGGTGAACAGGTGACTTGACAGATGCATAGACGGCTTTACAGGGAGCATGAACAGAAAATATCCGTGTGCACTTGTCATGTTGCGGAAGAAATGACGAATCGACAGCAAAATAATGCACAAAAACATTCCGATTGTGCAGAAGGCTGAAATAATCAGCAGAAATGTGTAGAGAGCCGTCAGAAACGGCAGCAGCTTCGAGAGCAATTCCATTCCCTTTGTAAAGCCTGCAAGCAATAAAACGCCGAGAATTAACGGCAGAAATACACGTGCCGTACATTTAAAATGATAAGCGAATAGATTGTTAAACAGTTTCATGATCTGTATACCTCCCGGAACAGTGCATCAACCGATTGGTGGTGTGTTTCACGCAGTTCATCAACGGGTGCATGTAAAATCAGTTTTCCTTGCTTTAAGAAAATCGCTTCGTCGAGAATTTGTTCGACGTCGGCAATCATATGGGTGGAAATGAGGATTGATGCATCCTCGCTGAAATTGGTGAGAATCGTATCCAAGATGTAGTCGCGGGCAGCCGGATCAACGCCGCCGATCGGCTCGTCGAGCAGATAGAGTTTCGCATGTCGGGACATTGTTAAGATGAGATGGACCTTTTCCTGCATCCCTTTTGACATGGCTTTTAGTCGTGTTTTTTCAGAGAGGCCGAGATTTTTTGCCATTTCTTTTGCTTTTTGAATATCAAAGTCTGCAAAAAAGCCCGAAAACAGCGTGAATAAATCAGAAAGCTTCATCCAGTCATTCAAATAGGATTTGTCCGGCAGATAGGAAACGTACGATTTGGTCAAAACACCCGGTTCATTTCCGTCAATTTGTGCACGACCGCTTGTTTTGGTGAGCATGCCGGCGAGGATTTTTAAAAGCGTCGATTTTCCGGCGCCGTTTTCACCGAGCAAACCAACGATTTTTCCGGGTTCGATCGTGAATGAAACGTCGTCGAGCGCGCGGAAGACGCCGTATGTTTTTGTGAGATGTTCACAGGTGAGAATCGGGGTCATAGGTTAGGATTCCTCCTTTTTCATGTGAGATAACAGTTCTTCGATTTCTTGTGAATTGATACCGAGCTGCGCCATTTCATTTAAAAACTGCAAAACGCGCAGACGTGCGGTTTCCTGTTTGATTTCTTTGATTTTTTCTTTGTTTTCGGTTATAAACCGTCCGGCTGTTCGCTGTGTGTAGAGCAGGCCGCTTCGCTCGAGTTCGGAGAGTGCCTTTTGCATCGTATTTGGATTGACGCCTGCTTCCTTTGCAAGGTCACGCACACTCATCAGTTTCTCGCCGGGCAGCAGTGCACCCGAGATGATTGCGTTTGTGAATTGCTCACACAGCTGAATGTAAACCGGACGGGTATTGTCAAATTCCCAGCGCATAAATGCCTCCTCTTTGTATTATTGTATTAACCGGTTAATACAATAATACAAAGATACATAGCGATTGTCAAGTGCTTTTTTGAAAAAACAGAAAAGATGTGGTATGATAGGAGCAGCAAGAGATGGAGGGACTTTTGATGGAAATCAAAACAGTGCTTGAGGCACTTTCGTATATTCACACACGTACGCGGTTCGGCTCACAGAAAAGCCTTGTGCGGATGCGTTCACTGATGGAACGGCTTGGAAATCCGCAGGATGCGCTTTCGTTTGTTCATGTAGCAGGTACAAATGGAAAAGGCTCGGTGAGTACAATGTCGGCTTCTGTGCTGCAATGTGCAGGGTATCGCACCGGATTGTATACGTCGCCGTATCTGGTGCGGTTTCATGAACGCTTTCGTGTGGACGGTGTATGTATTTCGGATGAGATGCTTGTCGCGCTGACACAGCAGGTTGCAGATGTCGCCGAACAGCTGACTGCCGAAACGGGACTTGAGCCGACGGAATTTGAGATTGTAACGGCGATCGGTTTTTTGTTTTTCAAGGCGATGGCATGTGATGTTGTTGTGCTCGAAGTAGGACTTGGCGGGCGGCTTGATTCGACCAACGTGATCAAATCTCCTGTTTGCGCAATGATTACACCGGTGTCAGCCGATCACACAGCGATTTTGGGCGATACAATCGCGGAAATCGCCGCAGAAAAAGCAGGAATCATCAAACCGCATACACAGGTGATCTGTGGCAGACAGGAGGCAGCCGCACTCGAGGTGATCCGCCGCGTGTGCAGCGAAACGGAAAGTACGCTGACCATTGTGCCGCAGGAGTCGTGCACCGATGTGGAGGTGTCGCTTTCCGGTACGCGGTTTCGGTTTGCGGGTCATCCCTATCACTTGCGTCTGATCGGTACACATCAGGCCCAAAATGCGTCAATGGTGCTTTGTCTTATAGAGCGGATGCGTCAAAAAGGCTTTCATATTCCGCAGAAGGCGGTTGAAGACGGATTATCCAAAGCGTTTATTGCCGGACGGTTTGATGTGCGCTCAAGCAGTCCGATTGTGGTCGTAGACGGTGCGCATAATCCGGATGCTGCCCGCGTGCTCGCGCGTTCGTTGTCGATGCTGCCGGTCAGCCGTTATGTTGCGGTGATGGCCGTGATGCAGGATAAGGATTACCATACCGTGATTCATACGATTGCAGGTGTTTGCGATGCGGTTGTTGCATGCGAGGTGCGTGATATGCCGCGTACACTCTCTGCAAAAGAATTGGCACAGACAGCAAAAGAAGTGTGTCCTCGATGCGAAACAGCCTCAGACGGGCTTGCCGCGTTGATTCGCGGGCGCGAAATCGCGGGGAAGAACGGTGCGGTGATTGTGTGCGGATCACTATATCTTGCAGGCGAAATTGTCGGTGCACTCGAAACGAAAAACGAATAGCAGGCTTCGACACAATTCGTTTATTACGTGCGCTATAATGGCTGTAAAGGACAGCCAAAGAATGATGGATTCAAAATAAAAATGGGAATCGGAAGAAAAACGGATGTCTTTTTGGCATCCGTTTTTTTATGGAAAAGAAAGGAGTAGGCAATCAAATGCTTAAATTGATCAGGGGACAAGATCGTCTGACTGCTGCGGTGATCGGAGAGATTGATCATCATGCAGCGCGCCGAATTCGGGAAGAAACAGATGCCGTTTTGCAGCAGGATCTGCCGCATGAACTCGTTTTTGATTTCAGCGGTGTCACATTTATGGATTCAAGTGGAATCGGATTGATTATGGGACGATATCGGCTTGTTTCAGAGTGGGGCGGAAAAGTACGGATTTGTGGCGCACCGGGACGAATTGAGCGGATTCTCAAAATGTCCGGAATTGAAAAACTGGCACAGATCTGTCCGATGAAGGAGGAAACAGTATGATTGTACAAAATGAAGCGAAACTTTCGTTTTTCAGTAAGTCAACAAATGAAAGCTTTGCACGGGTAGCGGTATCTGGCTTTTTTATGCAGCTTGACCCAACCGTGGATGAACTAACTGATATTAAAACAGCAATCAGTGAAGCAGTAACCAACGCCATCGTACACGGATATCGTGAAACAACCGGAGTGGTATACATAACGCTTAGAATTGTCAAAGACAGAATCGCTTATGTGAAAGTGCGTGATGTGGGGTGCGGGATACCGGACGTAAAGCAAGCGATGGAACCACTTTATACAACGGCGCCGGAGGAGGAGCGTGCCGGACTTGGCTTTGCAGTGATGCAATCCTTTATGGATACGGTACGGGTACATTCAAAACCGGGAAAAGGAACGACAGTGGTTATGACAAAATCACTGCGGATACGGGAATGAACCGTACACCAGAAGAGTTAGACCGTTTTATTGAAAAAAATCTGGGACTGGTTCACAGCTGTGCAAATCGGTTGAAAGGGCGCGGAATCGAGTATGATGATTTGTATGGTGCAGGATGTGTCGGGCTTTTAAAAGCAGTTGCCGGATTTGATGAATCACGCGGGCTCATGTTTTCGACCTATGCGGTGCCGGTCATCTTGGGAGAAATGAAGCGTCTGTTTCGCGACGGCGGCGCGGTGAAAGTGAGCAGAGGACTCAAAGAACTTTCGTTGCGTGCGGTACGTGAACAGGAACGTTTTATGAAAGAGTCATTTCGGCAGCCGACGATTTCCGAACTTGCTGAGCGGCTGGGCGTTTCCTGCGAACAGGCGGCGCAGGCGATTTCTGCCAGTGTTCCGCCTGTTTCACTGACTGTCGAGGAAGGAGACGGAACGGAATTTGATCTGGCGCAGGAAGGAGAAGAAGAACGTCTGTGTGAACGGTTTTCATTGGAACACAGTATCCGTGCGCTTTCACCGGATGATCGCGCGCTCATTTCTTTGCGCTATTTTAAGGGGAAAACGCAGACGGAAACTGCGAAAGTGCTCCAGATGACGCAAGTTCAGGTATCCAGACGAGAAAAAAAGATTCTACTCGCATTAAAGCAAATGATGGCGGAGGAATAGCACGGCAAAAAATGCCGTGCTATTTATTTTTCTTGCGATTATCAATCAGATCGGGTACAATAAGTGCGGAGGCGAATCAATATGGGTCCATATGAATATCGAGTTGAAAAAATTGATGGCGACTACGCGTGGCTTGTGCGTATTGACGAACAGATCGATGAACCAATGATGGTTGCACGGGCATTGCTCCCGCTTGAGATTGAAGAAGGAAGCCTTTTAATCTGTGAGAATTTTTCCTATACATTAAAAATGTAAAATTTCTATAAAAGGTATGACTTCGCTTGTTTTTTGTTTGATTTCAGGGTGTAAACATGATATACTAAACAAGATGTCGTTTTTAATCGAAAGATGAAAGAAGGAGCGCTTATGATCAAAAAGACCAAGAAGCCGGTTCAGCGTGTCAAACGTACCGGGAAAAAGACGAAAAAGTATGCTTGGATTAAATGGGTAGTTATTGCTGTTATTGTACTGTTGATTGCAGCAGGCGCAGGATATGTGGCAAGTATTCTTGGCTCTTATACCCATCAGGAATTAGATAAAGATGATTTGGGAATTTCTTCGAATGAAGAAAGCGGCCTTCAGGATGACGGCAGCACGGATATCGTGAATATCGCGCTGTTCGGCGTGGATACCAGAACGCAGGGTGAAAAAACCCGTTCGGATTCGATGATGATTCTGACAGTTGATAAAAAGCACAATAAAATTAAATTGACATCTTTGATGCGTGATACGTATGTTGCGATTGAAGGCCATAGTAATACGAAGCTGACACACGCATATTATTATGGCGGTCCACAGCTTGCAGTAAAAACAATCAATCAGAACTTTGGCATGAATATCACGGAGTATGCAACAGTAAACTTCCAGGGCATGGCTGAGATTATTGATGCAGTTGGCGGCGTTGAAATTGATATTACTGAGGCAGAACGTCAAAATGCAAATAAGAGTATAAAAGAACAGGCAGCATATGGAATGGAACCGGATTATATTGAAAAGGCTGGTTTACAGACGTTGACGGGTACACAGGCGGTTGCGTATGCGCGTATTCGTTATGTCGGCAACGCTGACTTTGAACGAACTGACCGGCAGCGCCGTGTTATGGAGCAGCTCTTTAACAAAGCGCTTGATATGAATCCGTTACAGTATCCGGAGTTTGCACGCAAGCTTCTGCCTTATGTGGAAACATCACTTGATATTGGTGAGATTTTAGATTTGAGCACTATTATGCTTCGTGATGTTTCGATGGAACAGCTTCGTATTCCGATGGATGAGCATTTGATCGGCAGTGGTTCGATTCGGGATTCTTCCGGTGGTTCCTGCTTGAATGTCGATTTGGAAGCTGCAACAAAGACCATTCAAGAATTTATCTATGACGATATTGATCCGAATGCACCCGAAGAGAGTGCGGCGGAAAGCAGCACGAGCAGCAAAAAAGAATCATAAACAAAAAAGAAACCGTGTCTGAAAACAGACACGGTTCTTTTTTGTTTATTTTCATTTTATTCTATACATTCACATACAGCGGTGAGCAGCAACTCACGAACACGCCGATATTCTTTTACGGATTTTTCGTAGCAGTTAAAGCTCGTAAACAGCATCGACACGATTTTTTGCGTCTTAGAAGGATCTTTTTCATTCAGCATGCGAAGAAGTTCTAAGTCCTCAAATCCAATGCGATGTGCTTCTGCACGTGTGGAAGAAAGCGGCTGTTCAAATCCGGGATATAGAATACATTCATCTCCTGCAGGCAGGAAGTTTGCGTATTTCGGATGATATTCCATGACCTGTTCAGAAAACATTGCGGCCTGCCGTTCAAATGGATTGTTGCCGCAAGTATAATTTGCGCCCCAGTGTAGATAGCCCATAATATTCGGATAACGCATCATTCCCCAAGAAAGATAGACGACACGCAGACGCTCCATATCAAGCAGACGATTGCAGTAATTTCCGCCCGGTGTTAAGCAGGAATAGATATACAGCTGATCGCCTTCTTCCACACGCTTATCAAAGAACGCACGGTTTTTCTCATAGATATCAAGAGACGGACACCAGATATCCAACGCGCCAACCACATCTTCTGTCGGCAGAACCGGCTCGAGAATCGGAATATTGGGCATTGATTCTCTTGTGATTTTTGAAATGGTGTGATAGACGTCGCAGAGTGCATCGTTGGGTTCATCGAGGCATGACTGTGTCCAGACGTCACACAGATCATGGGCATGGAGATAGCCGTATAATGTGCACAACGCTTCTTTTAATTGTGCACGTCCTTTTTCAGAGGACATGGACGCGCCAGTCAGCGAAAAAACGGCGTCAGTGCCATAGTCGAATTCATCAAAAGCACGGCGTTTAAATGCTTCTCCAATCTGTTCCGGTGTTGTAAACGAATCGTGATCCAGTGATGCGTAAAATTCATCATTATCCGCAAGAGAAGAAGCACGTGAACAAAATGCGCCGCCTTGAAACAAAGTAATACCCGCTCGCTTTGCAGCACGGATCATCAGATCCAATCGTTCCGGTTCAAAATGAAGCGAACCGTCCGGTAAAACAGTGAATAGGAGATTTCCGGGGATTGCCATAATGTTCTGACGCAGATAGTGAACGACACGCAGATAACGTGTCAGCATTTCTTCATAGCGCGGCGACCACATCGGCGCGTTGTGCCAAAGTGAAATGTTTTCATAGTCAAACCAGTTGACAAATTGCGGGGAGTCTGCTGTGGCAGGTTTGACCGTGACAGGGTATCGGTTGATATGTACTGTCAAGGTACGGCACATTCCGTCGTGGCAAATTTTAATTGTAAAAGAGAATACTTCTTTTTGACGGCAATATTCAATCGGTGTCCGGAATGCAAAAGCGGCCGTTGTGTATTGCGGGCGTACAAGATTGAAAATGGGTTTGAGCGCCTCATAAATATAAAACGGTGCGCGCCGAATGACATGCTCATTTTTGTCATTTTTTAAATATTCACTGCGCTGTACCGCACCGGTATTGACTTCAACAGGAATTGGAATCAATTCAAACAGCTTATATGCGCGATGCGGACCTTCCACCGAAAATGTAACCGGAATTCCCGGCGTTAATCCGGAGAGCGCAATGTGGACACCTGCATATGTCCCATTCGCGCCGCACAGTGTGATGGATTCTTCACCCGTGCGTACATCTGTGTCAGGATAAAGCGGGGTGAGTTCATCAAAGAGCGCTGCGCGAAATACCGGTTTTGCAGCCTGCTCTGTTTTGGGAAGCGCCCATACAAGCTGATCTAAATCACAGTCTTTGGTTTCATGCTGACGAAGATCATCATACGGCTCTTCACTGTCAATGATCCAGCCACGCCCTTCTTTTCGTGCTGTTTTAAATCCACCGCGCGCTGCGCGTTTCCGTGCGGATTCAGGGTTTTTTCCATGTAATTTTGCATATTCAGACAGGGAAATAAACATTGGGGAATCCCCTCCTCAATAAAATATCAAAAACAATCAGTCTTCAATCGTCTTCTTTGTAAGCCAACGATTACTCTTATATCGAATCCAGAAAATCAGTGTACGGACTGCCCATTCAAGTCCCATGGCGATCCAAACACCGATGACGCCAAATCCCAATGTAATAGATAAGAGATAGCCAACGCCTACACGCATCACCCACATCGTAATCAGTGAAACAATGGAAGAGAAGGTCGCGTCGCCTGCCGCACGCAAGACGCTGGGCATGACGTTTGATGTCGGCCAGAAAAACGGCATAGGGATGATTGCTGTAATCAGCAGCACATAGATAATGGAAAGCGTATCGGCAGGTGCCTGATACATCATAAGAATCAGCGGCATGAGCGGCATGAACACGGCAATGGATAGTAACACTACAATCGTGCCGAGTAAAATCATTTTTTTACCATACCATTTTGCCAATTCTTTTTGACCTGCGCCGATACACTGACCGACGATCGTAATGGCGAGTGTACCAACGGCAAGGCCAGCCGAGTAGACAATTGCAAACGCAGAGTTTGTGACAGCGTTTGCTGAAACGCTTACCGTACCAAGGGTAACGATATACATTTGAACGAGAATACTGCCGCCGTTAAAGAAGACCTGTTCAATCGCAAACGGAATGCCAACTTTAAACACAGATTTTAATACCGGCCAGCAAATTTTGAAAATATCACGCGGATAGACGCGAAGAACACTATGCGGGTGGAGCAAAAGCCAGATTGCGATTGCGCCGCCGATAAAGCGTGCGACGTTCAACGAAAGTGCAGTACCGACAATATCCAGCTTCATGATATTTAAGAATAGAATACTGCCGAGTAAATGGATTACGTTGATAATAATCGTTAAACGCAGGCAAATTTTTGTAGCGCCGACGCCGCGGAATACAGCAAATGCACCCATATAAAATGAATGGAAAATCAGAGAAATACCGACGCCCACCATATAGTCTTGCGCCTTTTCAATGACACCGGGATCTGCAGAACCGAACATGATGTTGACAAGCGGTCCAGCACAAGTAACTAAAATTGCGCAGCACACAATAGCAACACTTGTCGTAGCCAGAACGACCTGACCGGCAGCGGTGCGCATTTTTTCATTGTCACCTTTTCCTTTATACTGTGCAACGATAACTGTACCGCCTGCAGAAACGGCATTAAAAATTGCAAAAATCATCATATAGACAGGGCTTACCAAGCTGACAGCCGAAACAGATTCCTGGCTGGAAGCACTGATCATAGATGTTGTCAATACACTGATGAAATTGATAAAAAACTGATCCAGCATGATCGGAATAAACATGGAAATGATCTCACCATAGGAGAACAGTGTACTTCCAAACTGTTTGGACAGCCATTTATCCATTTTGGAATCAGGCTTAATCAGATATCTTGGCTTTCGAATTTGAAAACGCATCGAATCCCTCCTCTATAAATATCATTTTAACGAGATGAGAAAGGCAAATCAAACGGATTGAAGCCTGTTTTTGTGTGTTTTCAGGACGTTATACTGAAAAAACACGTAAATCCTTTTGTTTCCTTGTGTTTTAACATTATTTTAACGTTTTTTGTCCCGGACATGTCCGCCTTGACGAATGTGCATGAATACGATAAGATAAAAGAAAAAGAAAGTAGGAAGGGGATTGACAATGAAAACAAATATTCGTGTATCTGATGGAATGGGAACTGTAAAAGAAACGGTCTACGGACAGTTTATTGAACACATTTTAACCTGTATTGAGGGCGGTGTCTATGACCCGCACAGCTCATTTGCGGATGAAACAGGAATCCGTACGGATGTACTTGACAAGGCAAGAGAACTCAACCCGCCGATTATACGGTTTCCGGGCGGAACGATCATGTGTCAGTATCATTGGGAAGATGCCGTGGGTCCACAGGACAAGCGAATCAAACGGAAAAATCTCATTTGGGGCGGAGAGTTAAATCCCTCATTTGGAACAGCCGAGTTTGTTTCGTTCTGCAGACGCTTAGGAGCGGAGCCAATGATCTGTGTCAATATGGTTTCGGGCACACCGGAAGAGGCTGGAAACTGGGTAGAATACTGCAATGGAACAGGAGACTCCTATTATGCACAGCTGCGCCGCAGTCATGGGTATGAAGAACCATTCAATGTGAAATATTGGTGCATCGGAAACGAAAGCTATGCGGAGCCGGATCTCGGGGTTCATCATGATGTGTCGCTTTATATTCGTGATGCACTGGAATTTATTAAAGTCATGAAGCTTACAGATTCATCGATTGAAACCGTTTTAGTCGGCTGTGATAAACCGGAATGGAATAAAGCAGTTTTAGACGCATTGCATCCGTTCGGCGATTATCTCTCTCTGCATCACTATTCAGCGGAAAATCAAAAGGGATTATATGGACCGTTTGAAGGAGAAAAGGCGCTGATTCAAATGGTTGAAGAGGCAGAGGCGCTGATTGACACCTATCCGGACACCATTGAAAACTTTAATCCCTGGTATCGTTTCCCGCCGAGAAAGGGAAAGCTGAAAATTGCATTGGATGAGTGGAATATTTGGAATTTTGTTGCGGACAAGACGTATGGATTGCTTTCCACCTATAATTGGCGCGATGCAATTTGGGTTGCAAGCGCATTGTCTGTGATTCTTAATCATCCTTCGATTGAGATCGCAAATATGGCACAGCTTGTAAACGTGCTTGCGCCAATTATTGCACATCCAGAAGGGGCATATTATCAAACAATTGCGTATCCGTTTTTGCTTTATCGGAAAAACATGATTGGCGAACGTGTGAATCTTGAATGGCAGCCGGTTTATTTCGATGGCGGAGAAGCCGGAACATTGGAAGCGCTTCGCTGCTGCGCCGTTCGTGCCGAGGATGGAAGTTTGCGCATGATCGTTGTCAATCGTGATTTTTCAAATGCGCACACCATCAGTATCGGAACAGGCAAGGCATCCGCAACTGTTTTGACGGCTGATTCTCCCGAAGCTTTCTGCGATGAGAAAACATGCTGTGTCCATAAGGAGGAAAAAACGGTCGCTTGTGATGAGATTATTTTACCGCCGGGCAGTGTTATGCTGATTTCAGATCTTCATATATAAAGGATAGGAAAACAGCGATAATCGTTTTGGTTGCTTTACAAAATAGAATGATTGATAAAAAGGGTATCCCTCCAAGGGATCCCCTTTTTTATATACAGAAAACAGTATGCTTTCTATCGTGTGTTTGATAATATTTTATGGCAGAGCAGAATGGGTAAAAAGAATTTGTTATTCTGTTTTCGTGTCCGGACGGACTTTCGCAAAAATATTGACAGAGAAGAAAAATCAGGGTACTATATTAGCGAGAGACGGTTGAATCGCTGAATTCTGTAATTGTGTTGAACCATTCACTGCTCTTTAGTGGATGTGAAAAAGAAGGGGGCCGTTATCTATGGCGGGAATGTATCAAATCATTGAGGAATTATGTCGTGCACATCATACCAATGTAACAGCGATGTGTCGGGACTTGCAAATAGGGAGAAGTACATTAACAGAACTTAAACAAGGAAGAACGCAGACGCTTTCCGCAACCACTACCAGTAAAATTGCTGGATATTTTCATGTTTCTGTTGCGTATTTGCTTGGAGAAAGCAATGACAAGCAAAGTCATACAGCCAGTGAAGATGAGATTAAATTAGCACTGTTTGGCAGTGTAGATGATGTTACAGATGAGATGTTTGAAGAAGTAAAAGCATATGCGCAGTTTGTAAAAGAACGAAAACAAAAAAGAATGTAATAAATCAAAAAGGCTTACAGATTTGGACTTGTACTGCGATGGGGAACATTCATAAAATGTTGAGCGATTCCCCTTTTGATCGACAAAATCAAGTTGCAAAAAATGTAAGCCTGTTTCTTTTTTTGTTTTGATTTGTTCATTGATTCGTTATAATATGGCGATATAATTACTCTATTCGGCCAAAAACCGGAAATATCGAAATCCTGCGGGAGAGCAGGTGGAAAGGAACGCATATGAAAAAGCTGGCACGTTACTTAAAGCCCTATATTTTAGTGCTTTTCTTGTGTCTTGCGCTTTTGTTTGGTCAGGCAATGTGTGAGCTGAGCCTACCGAATCTGATGTCGGATATTGTGAATATCGGACTGCAGCAAAGCGGTATCGAAGACAAAGCGCCTGTCGTTACAAGTGAAAATGGCATGTTGCTGCTGACCTCTTTCGTTTCACAAGAGGATAAAGCAGTTCTTGAACAGGCGTACCAAAAAAAGGAGTCGGGAGAAACACTTCCGCAGGATGTAACAAATACATTTCCAAAAGCAAAGGATCAGACTGTTTTTGTTTTAACCGAGGATCAAGCATTAAAGGAAAAGGCAGAAGATGTTTATAGCCATGCTGCTGGCGCAATGCTGCAATTTTTCCAATCGCTCGCAAAAGAACAGGGCAGTGAACTAGATGTTTCATCAGAAGACGCTTCTTCTGAGATGAACTTTGACCAGTTCTATGAAATTTTGCCGATGCTTTCAAAAATGCCTTCGCAGGTAATTGATGATGCGATTGAAAAAGGCGCCGATATGGATCCGTCACTGAGTTCACAGATTGGTACAGTGATGACGAAAGGATTTTATGAGGAGCTTGGTGCAGATACGAATGCAATGCAAAACGGCTATATCTTCCGTACCGGTCTATTGATGCTGCTCATTACACTTGTCAGCGCCGGATGTGCAATTATGGTTGGATTTTTTGCATCACGCACAGCGGCGGGTATTACAAGAGCGCTTCGCCGTGATGTATTCGCACGGGTCGAAAGCTTTTCTGCCAGTGAATTCGATAAATTTTCAACAGCATCGCTGATCACAAGGACAACCAACGATGCAACACAGGTTCAAATGCTCATTATTATGGGTGTTCGTATGATCTGTTATGCACCGATTATGGGAATCGGCGGTGTTATTATGGCACTGAATAAAAGCGTTTCGCTTTCATGGATTATTGCCGTTGCAGTGATTGTACTGCTTGGTTTAATCTTAGTGATCTTCTCGATCGCAATGCCGAAATTTAAAATTGTTCAATCTTTGATCGACCGGTTAAACTTGGTCACACGTGAGAGCTTAAGCGGTATGATGGTGGTACGCGCATTCGGCAACCAGAAACGAGAAGAGGCGCGGTTTGAAAAGGCGAACCGTGATTTGACACAGAATAACCTGTTTATCAACCGTGTCATGGTCTTTATGATGCCGTTCATGATGCTTTTGATGAATGGCGTCACGTTGCTGATCGTCTGGATCGGCGGAAAGCAGATCGAGGCTTCTGCAATGCAGGTTGGCGATATGATGGCATTTATGCAGTATGCGATGCAGATCATTATGTCGTTCTTGATGATTGCTGTGATGTTCATTATGGTGCCGCGTGCTTCGGTTGCCGGAGAACGTATCGCTGAAGTTTTAGCGACGAAACCAGTCATTCGTGACCCAGACTCGCCGGTGGAACTTCCTGCACATGTGCGTGGTGAGCTTACATTCTGTGATGTTAGCTTCCGATACCCAAATGCGGAAGAAAATGCGCTTGAGCATATTTCATTTACAGCAAAACCGGGTCAAACAACAGCGTTTATCGGCAGTACAGGTTCAGGAAAATCGACACTTGTGCAGCTGATTCCTCGTTTTTACGATGTAACCGAGGGCAAGATTTTACTGGATGGAATAGACATTCGCACACTGCGTCAGCATGATCTGCGTCATCAAATTGGTTTTGTACCACAGAAGGGATTGCTTTTCTCCGGAGATATTGCATCGAATATTCGCTATGGACGGGAAGCGGCAACTGATGCAGAGCTTGACGAGGCAGCCAAAATTGCACAGGCGAAAGAGTTTATTGACGCGTTTCCGGAGAAAATGGAAACACCGATTGCGCAGGGCGGTACAAACGTATCCGGCGGACAGAAACAGCGTCTTTCCATTGCACGTGCATTGGCGACAAAAGCTCCGGTATATGTATTTGATGACAGCTTCTCCGCACTTGACTTTAAAACAGATGCAGCGCTTCGTCGTGCACTTTCTACATATACAAAAGATTCTGCGGTGCTGATTGTTGCACAGCGCGTCAGCACCATCATGAATGCAGAACAAATCATTGTGTTGGATGAAGGAAAGATTGTCGGCAAAGGTACGCATAAGGAATTGCTTCGTACCTGTAAAACATATTTGGAGATTGCACAGTCTCAGCTTTCGGAGGAGGAGTTGGCATGAATAAAGATGTAAAACGGCCCTCCCATGTGCAAGGCAGAATGGGCGGTCCGCGAATGGGCGGCCATGGAATGGTCGGTGAAAAAGCGAAAGATTTTAAAGGCAGTATGAAAAAACTGCTTGCTTATCTTGGAAAATATAAAATTCGGATTTTCATTGTATTGCTGTTTGCAGTTGCATCTACTGTTTTTACCATTATCGGTCCGAAAATTCTCGGTAATGTCACTACAGAGTTATTTAATGGCATCATGCGCAAGATTTCCGGCAGTGAACAAGGAATTAACTTCACGTACATTGCACAGATCATGTGGTGGCTGCTTGGTTTATATGTGGTAAGCGCATTGTTCTCTTATCTGCAGGGATTTATTATGACAGGGGTATCGATGCGTGTGACTTATGGGCTGCGCAATGATATCATTAAAAAGATCAATCGTATGCCGCTTGGATATTTTGATACAACGAGTCATGGTGAGGTTCTCTCACGTGTAACAAATGATATTGATACGCTGTCTCAGACTTTGAATCAGAGTGTCACACAGATTATTACTTCTGTGACCAGTATTTTGGGTATCCTGATCATGATGCTGACCATCAGCTGGCAGCTTACATTGGTTGCATTGTGTATTGTACCGGTTTCACTCATCTTTGTGGTGTTGATTGTGAAACGGTCACAGAAATACTTTGCCGCACAGCAGGAATATTTAGGTCATGTAAACGGTCACGTAGAAGAAATGTACGGCGGCCATGTGGTCATGAAAGCGTTCTGCGGCGAAGAACGTTCGATTGCAGAATTTAAAGAGTATAATGATGAACTGTACCGTTCTGCATGGAAAAGCCAGTTCTTCTCCGGCATGATGATGCCTGTGATGAACTTTGTTGCAAATCTTGGCTATGTGGTGATTTGTTTGCTCGGCGGATTTTTGGCAACGCAAAGTCTTATCAGCGTCGGTGATATTCAGGCGTTTATTCAGTATGTGCGTCAGTTTACACAGCCGATCACACAGCTTGCCAATATCTCAAATATTCTTCAGCAGGCGGCAGCTGCTTCCGAACGTGTTTTTGAATTTTTGGATGAAGAAGAGGAGACGCCTGAAACTCAAATTATCACCGTCAATAATACAAATGAGCCGGATACGGATACAAATATTCATATTACCGGCGATGTACAGTTTGCACATGTCCATTTTGGATATCGGCCGGATAAAATTATCATCAATGATTTTTCTGCATCCATCAAAGCAGGTCAAAAAATTGCAATTGTCGGTCCGACAGGTGCAGGAAAAACAACGATGGTCAAGCTGCTCATGCGTTTTTATGATGTCAATGAAGGTGCAATTCTGATTGACGGATACGATATTAAAAACTTTTCACGGACAGAGCTTCGCGGATTGTTTGGTATGGTTTTGCAGGATACGTGGCTGTATAACGGAACGATTATGGAAAATATTCGATATGGGCGTCCGGATGCAACCGATGAGGAAGTGTATGAGGCAGCTCGTGCTGCACAGGTTGATCACTTCGTGCGTACCTTGCCGGATGGTTATCAGATGATGCTCAATGAGGAAGCAAGCAATGTTTCGCAGGGTCAAAAACAGCTTTTGACGATCGCACGTGCGATTTTGTCTGACCCGAAGATTTTGATTTTGGACGAGGCTACGAGTTCTGTCGATACACGTACAGAAGTGTTGATTCAGCGTGCAATGGATAACCTGATGAAGAATCGTACGTCGTTTATTATTGCGCATCGTCTTTCTACAATTAAGGATGCGGATTGGATCCTTTGCATGAAAGATGGAGATATCGTTGAGCAGGGCACACATGCAATGCTCATGGCACAAGAAGGTTTCTATGCAAATCTTTATAACAGCCAGTTTGAACGCGCAGAATAATATAACATAAAAGAATACCGCACCGATTTGAAGTGACCCCAAAAAGTTAGACAATATTTTAGAAAAAAGATAGTTCAAGCAACCGGAAGGGCTTGTTGTCTGTGAATGGCAGGCGGCAAGCCCTTTAGCTTTGTCTTAATGCGTTGGTTATTGTAGTAATCGAGATAGTCCACCAGTTCCTGCCTGAAGTGATCCAAAGATCTGAACTCTTGCAGATAAAACAACTCACTTTTGAGCAAACCAAAGAAATTCTCCATGACAGCATTGTCCAGACAGTTCCCTTTGCGACTCATACTTTGCCGGATGCCTTTTGCTTTGAGTATCTGCTGGTACTGTTTGTGCTGGTATTGCCAGCCTTGATCAGAATGGAGAATCAATCCCGTTCCATCTGGTATGGTTGCAAAAGCTTTGGTGAGCATGGCTGTTACCATGCTCAGAACCGGTCGGTCGGAAATGGTATAGCTGACTAGATAACCATTGTGCAAATCCAAGATTGGAGAAAGGTAGAGTTTTTGACCAAATAAGCTGAATTCTGTTACATCGGTAACCCACTTCTGATTTGGTCTTTCTGCATAAAAGTTTCTGTTCAGTAAATTCGGCGCAATCTTGCCCACTTCTCCTTTGTAAGAGCGATATTTCTTGACTCTGACACAGCAGACCAGTCCCAGATCCTTCATAAGCCTCTGTACCGTCTTGTGGTTCAAATGTATCCCGCTATTGTGTAATGTTGCGGTAATACGCCGGTATCCATACCGCCCTTTATTTCTGTGATAAATAGAAGTAATTTCTTCTTTTGCTTCTGCATATTTATCTGTCCGTTGCATCCGTTTTAGATGGTAGTAGAAGGTGGCACGAGGCAGTTGAGCGATTTCAAGCAGAAGGGATAAAGGATATTTCGGCCTTAGGTTTTGAACTACCTGCGTTTTCTGTGCTGGCGTCGCT